>JADGHI010000457.1 GCA_019689515.1 Acetobacteraceae bacterium
CGACGCCGCAGCGGCCCCGCTGCGCGAGACCGGGCTGCCCGCGGAGCTTGCGGCGCTGGTCGCCGCCGCGCCGCGCCTCGCCGCCGCGCCGGCGATCGTGCGGCTCGCGGACATGGCCGGGGTGCCTCCGGCCGAGGCCGCTGCCGCCTGGAGCGCGACCGGCGAGGCCTTCGCCCTCGACGCCCTGCGCGCGGCCACCGCCGCCCTGCGCGCGACCGGCGCCTTCGGCGCGCGGGCCAAGGCGGCGCTGCTCGACGACCTGACGGCCAGCCAGATGCGGCTCGCCCTCGCCCGGCTGCGCGGCCAGGCGCCTGACCCGGAGCGCGCCGCCGCGGCAGCCCGGCTGGCACGGGAGGCCGCCGGTGCGGAGGACCTCGCCGCCGTCACCGTCGCGAGCCGCGCCCTGGCGGCGCTGGCGTGACCGGCCCGGCGCCGGCAACGCTGTCGCCGGCCCGCACCGCGCCTACCTGCCCGGGTTCGTGCGGCCCGGTGCCGGCGGACGCCGCCGTTCCAGCAGCCAGCTGTAGGTGGCGCCAAGCACCGCGCCGAAGACCAGGTACGGCACCAGCATCGTCACCCACAGCCGGAGGCCGAGACCGGACGGCCCGGCGTCGGCCGTTATCGGCATGAGCACGACCATCGCCAGCAGCCAGAGGAAGACGCCGAACGCGATGCCGCGCGCCGTGCGGGTGCGCCCTGGCAGGCGCGGGGCGAGCACCGCGAACAGCGTGCCCCAGAGCACCGTCCCGATGAGGAAATGGATGATCCACGCCACCGCCGGCATGCCCTGCCCCCAGAGCACACCCCCGAACAGCGCGGCCGCGGCGACCTGCGGCATCAGCCCGAGCGCCAGGCTCGCCAGCACGAGCAGCGAGAACGCCGTCGTCGCCACGAAGCCCGCGGCCATGCCCCGGCCGATGTCCACCATGGTCGAGCCCTCCCCGGAGCCTCCACGCCGCCGGCCTGAGGCCGCCGCGCTGCCATCATCCGCGCCTGCCGCCTGCGCTCCAAGCCTGGCGCGCCGCGAACCTGCCCGCCGCGCACGGGTTCGTGCGGCGGCCAGGCGCGCCCGCATCGAAGGATGACGGCGCAGCCCGACAGGGCGGTGGCGGTTCTGGCGACGCCCCGCAAGGCCTTCGCCTGGGCGCTCTACGACTGGGCCAACAGCGCCTTCCCGACGGTCGTCTCCACCTTCGTCATCGCCGCCTATTTCGCCCGTGGCGTCGCGCCCGATCCCGTCACCGGCCAGGCGCAGTGGGGCTGGATGCAGACCGCTGCCGGCTTCGCCATCGCGCTGCTCTCGCCCGTGCTCGGCGCCGTCGCCGATGCCGGCGGGCGGCAGCGGATGATGCTGCTCCTCTGCACCCTCGTCGCCGCCGGCGCCACGGCGCTCGTCTGGTTCGCGCGGCCCGATCCGGCCTGGACGCTCTGGGCGCTCGTCTGCGTCGGCGTCGCGACCGTGGCCTTCGAGCTCGGGACGGTCTTCTACAACGCGATGCTGCCGCGCCTCGCCGCGCCGGAGCGCATCGGGCGCCTCTCCGGCCTCGCCTGGGGGCTCGGCTATGCCGGCGGCCTCGCCTGCCTCGGCGTCGCGCTGTTCGTCCTGGTGCGGCCCGATCCCTCGCCGCTCGGACTCGACCGCGGGGCGGCGGAGCATGTGCGGGCGACGGCGCTGCTGGTCGGCGCCTGGATGCTCGCCTTCGGCTGGCCGGTGCTGGTCGCCCTGCCCGATCTGCCGCGCGCGCTCCGCCCTACCTGGGGCGAGGCGGCACGCGCCGGCCTGCGCGACATCGCCGCCCTGCTGCGCACCCTGCCCGGCAACCCGACGCTGCTGCGCTTCCTGCTCGCGCGGCTGTTCTACACCGACGGGCTGAACACGCTGTTCGCCTTCGGCGCGATCTTCGCCGCCGGCGTGTTCGGGATGGGCATCGAGGAGATCCTCGCCTTCGGCATTGCGCTCAACGTCACCGCCGGGCTCGGGGCCGCAGGATTCGGTCTCGTTGAGGACCGCCTCGGCTCGCGCCGCACCGTGCTCCTGGCGCTCGGCGCGCTGGTCGCGATCGGCGCGGCGCTGCTGGCGGTCGAGGGCAAGACCGGCTTCTGGGCCCTCGCCCTCGCGCTCGGCATCTTCTTCGGCCCTGCGCAGGCGGCGAGCCGCACGCTGATGGCCCGCCTCGCGCCGCCGGGCGAGGAGGCCGCATATTTCGGCCTCTTCGCCCTCTCCGGCCGCATCACCGCCTTCCTCGGCCCCGCGGTCCTCGCCCTGGTGACGGCGGCCACCGGGAGCCAGCGCGCCGGCATGGCGACGGTGCTGGTCTTCCTCGCGGCGGGCGCCGCCATCCTCGCGACCCTGCGCGAGCCGCCGCCGCGGCCGGGACCGGCGCCACCTCAGGTCGTGACGTAGAGGTAGGTCGGCAGGGCCTGGGTCTTGTCCACCACCTGCCGCACCCCGGGCACGTTCTCCGCCAGCACGCGCAGCGCGCGCTGCACCGCGTCGGAGCGCCGGAAGCCGTGGAACTCCACGACGCCGTCCTTCACCTCGACCACCGTGTAGAAGGTGTCGGCCCAGGGCTCCTTGCGCATCGCCGCGAGCACCGCGCGGCGCACGCGCTCGTCCGAGAGCTCCGCCTCCGTCGCCTCCGCCCGCGGCGACGCGATGAGCGCGCGCAGCAGGTCGGCGCGGCTGACGATGCCCCTGAGGCGCCCCTCCTCCGCCACCACCACGCGGCGGATGCCGCGCTCCTCCATCAGATGGGCGATGCGCTGCGCGGTCTCGTCGGGTGTGACGGTGATGACGTTCTCGGTCATCACCTCCTCGGCAGTCTTGCCGTAGGTGCGTGCGTAGCGGTCGGCGAGCACCTCCGGGTTGGTGAAGAGGCTGCTGAACCAGCCCGGCGGCTCGTCCTCCTCGCCGGCCAGGCGGCGGATCAGGTCGGCCTCGGTGACGATGCCGCGCAGCGTGCCATCCGCATCCGTCACCGGCACGGCGGAGATGCCGCGCTCGGCGAGCAGGCGTGCGATCGCGGCCACCGGCATGTCCGGCGGCACGGTGACGACGTCCGGGGTCATCAGGTCGCGGGCGCTCAGGCCGTGCATCGGGAGGCCTCCTGTTCCGATCCTGGCACGGAGCCTGCGCGACCCACGCCGGTTACGCATTGCGGCAGGTCAAACCCGCCAATTGCGCCTGTCCCCGCAACGACCGCCGCCCGGTCCGGCCGATCGAAATGGATGCTCGTCTCAAGACGCGTAGGAAGGAACAGTGTTGTGACCGGCTTGCACCGTCGTACGGCGCTTGGCGCCACGGCTGCGGCAGCCCTCCCCGGGCTCTCCACGGGCGGGGCGCGGCGGGCAGCGGCCTAACAGGCGCGGCAGCGCGCCATCGTCACCGGCCCCGCGGGCGGCGGCCGCTGGCGGTGTGGGAGCGCCTCGGCTTCGCGCTCGCCGGGTTGCTGATGATCTTCCCGGCACTGATCGAGGCCGCCATTGGCGATGCGGTCCCCGTGCCGCACTGGCTCGGGCTCGGCCTCGGCGTGCTGCTCCTGACATTGCAGCAGCGCGGCGCCGCGCGGCCGGGCTCGCCGCCCAGCGCGAAAACCGCGTGAACCCGCGGCGCGCGCGTCGCACCTGCGGCCTGCTCATGCTAGCCGTGGGGCCTTGCGCCGCTGCCGCCGCCGCGCAACGCCGCCGCTGCCGGTCCTGCCGCTGCTCGCCCTCGTCCTCGCCGCGCCGGGCTGCGGCCAGACGACGATGGGCGACGTGGCGCGCGCGGCGCTCTGGCCCTTCGGCGAACTGATCCTGCCGCGCGGCGAGGGCGTCGAGCCGGAAC
>JADGHI010000458.1 GCA_019689515.1 Acetobacteraceae bacterium
GGCCCGGAAGGCCCACCGCCGCCGCCGGTGCTGCGCAGCAACTCCAGCGCCTGGCCGATGCCGCCGACGAGCGCGGCGGCCTCCATCGGCACGATCACCAGCTTCTGCGCAGGGTTCTTCGCGAGGTTGTCGAAGGCCCGCACGTACCGGTCGCTGATGAAGTAACGCAGCGCGTCCGAGCCGACGCCACCGGCGACCTCGGCGACCATGCGGGTGGCCGCGGCCTCGGCCTCGGCCAGGCGCTCCCGCGCCTCGGCGTCGCGGAAGGCGGCCTCGCGGCGGCCCTCGGCCTCGAGGATCTGGGCCTGCTTCGCGCCCTCCGCCCGCTTGATCTCGGCCTCCCGCTCACCCTCGGCCTTGGCCACCGTCGCGCGCCGCTCGCGCTCCGCGGTCATCTGGAGATTCATCGCACGGATCAGGTTGTCCGGCGGCTCGATCTTGCGGATCTCGACGCGGCTGACCTTCACGCCCCAGGGATCGGTCGCACCGTCCAGGATCGAGAGCAGCGAGGAGTTGATCCGGTCCCGCGAGGAGAGCGTCTGGTCGAGATCCATCTCGCCGATCACGGCGCGGATGTTGGTCATCGCGAGGGCGGAGAGCGCCTGCTCCAGATCCTGCACCTGATAGGCGGCCTTCGCCGGGTCCATCACCCGGAAATAGACGATGCCGTCCACGTTCACCGTCGCGTTGTCGCGGGTGATCACCGACTGCTCCGGGATGTCGAGCACCTGCTCCTGCACGTTCATCCGGCGGCCGATCGAATCAATGAAGGGGATGATGAAGTTGAGCCCAGGCTGCAGCAGCCGGATGAACGCGCCGAAGCGCTCAACGGTCCAGATCTCGCCCTGTGGGACAGTGCGAACGCCTTTGTAGACGGTGAGAATCGCCAGCAGGACAAGGGCGATCAGGACGATGTTCGGGCCGATCAGCGCCATGGGGGACTCCGTGACGGGACTGCAAAGACGATACCCTCGATTTGATGCCACCGCGAGCCCGACTCGCATGTCTTGCTAACGGCGCGCTAAACCCGAACCGACCGCAGGACTCGAGGGAGGAGACGCAGAAATGGTGGAAGGGGCTTCCACGCCGCTGCCGGTGGACCTCACCGGGCTCCGGGTCGCGATCAGCGCCGGTGCCGGCGGCATCGGGCGGGTGATGGCCGACGCCTTCGCCGCCCGCGGCGCGCGGGTCTTCGTCTGCGACGTGGACGCCGAGGCGCTGGCCGCCTGCCCGCACCCCAAGATGCGTGCCGACATGGCGGAGACCGCGGAGTGCGAAGGCTTCGTCGATACCGCGATCGAGCAGCTCGGCGGCCTCGATGTGCTGGTCAACAACGCCGGCATCGCCGGCCCCACGGCGCGGGTCGAGGACGTGGCGCCGGAGGACCTGGAGCGGACGCTCCGCATCGACTTGGCCGCGATGTTCCACTGCTCCCGCCGCGCCGTGCCGGCGCTGCGCGCGGCGGGGGGCGGATCGATCATCAACCTGTCCTCGGCGGCGGGGAAGTTCGGCTTCCCGCTGCGCAGCCCCTATGCCGCGGCGAAATGGGGCGTGGTGGGGTTCACCAAGTCGCTCGCGGTCGAGCTCGGCCCGGACGGCATCCGTGTGAACGCCATCCTGCCCGGCCTAGTCGCCGGCGAGCGCATCCGCCGCGTCATCGAGGCGAAGTCGCAGGCGCTCGGCGTGCCGTTCCGGGAACAGGAGCAGAAGCTGCTCTCGGCGGCGTCGCTGCGCTGCTACGTCACGCAGCACGACATCGCCAACATGGCGCTCTATCTCTGCTCGCCCTTCGGCGCGACGATCAGCGGCCAGGCGCTGAGCGTGGACGGCGACCTGCAATACCTGAGCTGACCGCCGCCGCCGCGCCCCCGCCGCTCCGCCGGTGGCGGCCCGCGCTCAGGCTGCCGGGCGCCGCTTCAGCCGGTCGGCGAAGGTCTTGCGGAACTTCGCCACCTTCGGCGCGATCACCGCGCGACAATAGCCCGACCAGGGGTTGAGTTCGAAATAGTTCTGGTGCTCCGGCTCGGCCGGCCAGAATTCCTTCGCAGGCACCAGTTCCGTCACCAGCGGCGCGCCCCAGACGCCCGCCTGCTCGATCTCGCGCATCACCGCCTCCGCGGTGCGGCGCTGGTCCTCGGAGTGGTAGAGGATTATCGAACGGTATTGCGGCCCGACATCGGCGCCCTGGCGGTCCTTCGTCGTCGGGTCGTGGATGGTGAAGAACACCCGCAGCAGGTCGGCATAGGAGACGACCTTCGGGTCGAAGGTGACCTGCACCACCTCCGCATGGCCGGTCCCCTTGCCGCAAACCTGCTCATAGGTCGGGTTCGGCACATGCCCGCCGGCATAGCCGGAGACCACGCGCGTCACCCCCTGAAGGTCGCGATAGACCGCGTCGAGGCACCAGAAGCAGCCGCCGCCGAGCGTGGCGACCTCCTCCTGCCCGCCGCCCGCCACTGCCGTCCTCGGCTCCGTGTCCTGCTGTGCCGCCATGTGTCCGCCTCCCGCCGTTCCGGCCATGCCCAAGATGGGGAAGCCGGCGGGCGCTGGGAAGGCTCCCGGGCAGACGGCGGGCACGGGTTGCGCCACGCCGAGGTCCGGCCCTCCTTGCGCGGATCAGGCCCCGAACAGAAAGTCGCCGGGCAGCAGGGCGCTCTTCTGAAGGTTCTGCAGCACCACCCGGTCGCCCTCGCCGAGGTCGATCACCACATTGGCGCCGACCTGCCGCGTGGCGGCGAGCAGCGCCTCGAAGGAGTCGATGCCAGTGAAGCCGCGCAGCTCGATCCGGTCGGTCTTCGGGGTGAAGTCGGTGATGGTGTCCACGCCGCCACCGGGCGCGATCACGAAAGTGTCCTTCCCAGCCTGGCCGGTCAGCAGGTCCTTCCCGGCACCGCCGAACAGCGTGTCGTCGCCGCGCCCGCCCTCCAGCGTGTCGGCACCTGCGCTGCCGATCAGCAGATTGGCCAGGTCGTTGCCGATCCCGTGCCGCGCCGCCCCTTCGAGCCGCAGGACCTCGACGTTGTCGGGGAGCCTGAAGTTTCCGCGGACACGCAGGATCACTGTGTCGATTCCCTCGCCCGGCAGCTCGATCACCAGGTCGCCGAGGTTGTCCACGACCATCGTGTCGTTGCCGAGGCCGCCGTACAGCACGTCCTTGCCAGGGCCGCCATCCAGCCAGTCGCGGCCGGCGCCGCCGACCAGAGTATCGGAGGCTGTACCGAGGCCCCCGAAGAGGACGTCGTTGCCGTTCTGGCCGAACAGCTCGTCCCGCTCCGTCCCGCCGTCCATGACGTCGTCGCCCGCGCCGCCATACAGCTGATCGGGCCCGGCCTCGCCGAAGACCTGGTCGTCGCCGTCCATGCCGTAGACCACGTCTCGTCCGCCGCCGCCCCAGATCGAGTCGTTGCCGCCCCGGCCGATCAGCAGGTTGCGCAGCGCATTGCCGATCAGCGTGTTGTCCTCGTCATTGCCGGTGCCGAAGCTGCCGTCCGGCGCACTGGGGGCGATCACCAGCGCCTCGATCCCCGCGGGGAGCCGGTAGCCGGGACCATCCACGAGCACGATGTCGTATCCGCCCCCGGGGGCCTCGACGATCCGGTCGAACTCGCTGTCCACCACGTAGGAGTCGTTGCCCGGGCCACCGATGAGGGTGTCGGTCCCGGGGCCACCGACGAGGATGTCGTCGCCATCGCCGCCGACCAGCCGGTCGTCGCCCGCCCCGCCGAACAGCTCGTCCCGACCTGGACCACCGACCAGCCGGTCGTCCCCGGCGCCGCCCAGCAGCGTGTCGTCGCCCCCGCCGCCGGTCAGCGT
>JADGHI010000459.1 GCA_019689515.1 Acetobacteraceae bacterium
CCGCTGATCCGCTCACCCCTGGGCCGTGCAGGGGCCGCCGCCGACGCGCAGGTCCGCCACGACCGGCAGATGGTCGGACGCGGCGCGCTCCAACGGGCCGTTCGGCACCTCGACACCGCGCACCTCGACCGCTCCGCCGAGGAAGACGTGGTCAATGCGCAGAAGCGGCCATCGCGCCGGGTAGGTCGGCCGAGGGCGGTGCGACGGCAGCGCGCATTGCGCATCGCGCAGCCGGCCTCCGAGCCGGCCATAAGTGCGGGAACGCGGCACGGCATTGAAGTCGCCGAGCAGGACCACCGGCTTGCCGCCGCAGGGCGGGTGGCCGAGCCAGTCCTCGCCGAGCAGCGCCTCCGCCTGCATCAGTCGCTCGCGGGAGAGCAGGCCGAGATGCGTGTTGACCACCTGCAACTCCACCCCGCCGCCGAGATCCACCGAAACCCAGAGCGCGCCACGCGGCTCGTACCAGGGACCGCGGTGGGTCGGGCCGGGCAGTGGCCCGGCCTTGACCAGGCGGAGGGGCAGCGCGCTCAGGATCGCGTCGCCGTAGTGCTCCTGCTCGATCCGCAGGGCCGGGTGGAAGTGGACAGCCATACCGAGGCTGCGCGCGATCGCGTGCGCCTGGTCCAGGCCACCGGTGCGCGCGCGCCCCACATCCAGCTCCTGCAGCGCGACGATGTCGGGCCGCGCCGCGGCGATCACCGCGGCGATCCGCTCGGGCGAGAGGCGCCCGTCGGTGCCGCGGCAGCTATGCACGTTGTAGGTCAGGACACGGCAGTCGCGCGGGCCGTGGATCGCGGTCGCCATGCTCCGATCAACGCGGCGCCGTGCTCGCCGCGCCGTGCCGGCCGCCGCCCCTGAACGGACGGGCGCTCAGCCTGCGGCGACCCGAGCCGCGATGGCGCGGCCGGCCGCGGCTGTGCCGAGCGAGCCGCCGAGGTCGCGCGTGGACTCGCCCGCCGCGACGCTCGCCGCCACCGCCTGCTCGATCGCGCCGGCGGCGCTGGCGAAGGCGTTGTTGCCGGTCCGCTCCGCGTGCCAGGAGAGCAGCATCGCGGCCGAGAGGATCAGCGAGATCGGGTTCGCCTTGTCCTGGCCGGCGATGTCCGGCGCCGAGCCGTGCGCCGCCTGCGCCATCGCGTAGCGGTCGCCGGCGTTGATCGAGCCGCCGAGGCCGATGCTCCCCGAAAGCTCCGCCGTCAGGTCGGAGAGGATGTCGCCGAACATGTTGGTGGTGACGATCACGTCGAAGCGGGCCGGGTCGCGCACCAGGAGCGCGGCCATCGCGTCCACGATCACCGTGTCCAGCGTCACCTCCGGGAAGTCCTTCGCCACCGCGCGGCAGGCGTCGAGGAACATGCCGTCGCCCTTGCGCAGGACATTGGCCTTGTGCACGGCGGTGACCTTCTTCCGCCGCCGCGCGGCCAGCCGGAACGCCGCGCGCGCGATCCGCTCGCAGCATCCCCAGGTGATGCGGCGCATGGAGACGACGACGTCCGGCGTGACGCGGATCTCGGCGTTGCCCTCCTCCATGTTGCGGTCGGCGTAGAAGCCCTCGGTGTTCTCGCGCGCGATCACGAGGTCGAATTCCTTCGACAGCGGATTGCGCACGCCCGGATAGGTCCGCGCCGGGCGGATGTTGGCGTAGAGGTCGAGCTTGCGGCGGAAGAAGCCGGAGGGGTTGATCTCGCCCTTGGAGGGGTCGCCGAGGCCGATCGAGTCCACCGGACCGAGGACGAGGCCGTCGGCCGCCTTCACCGCCTCCAGCAGCTCGGGGCGCAGGCTGGTGCCGTCACGCGCCATCGCTTCGCGGCCGGCGCGCTCCTCCTCGAAGGTGAGGCCGAGGCCGAAGCGGGCGTCCGCCGCGCGCAGCACGGCCATGGTGGCGGCGGTGATCTCCGGACCGATCCCGTCCCCGGGAACCACGACGAGGCGCATCCTGATGTCCTTCTCCAGCACGGCGTGCGACAGGCTGCGCGGTCCGCCCGGGGCGCAAATCCCGGCGGGCGGCAGGACGCGGCCCGCGGCGCAACGATGATCGTGCCGCTTGTTGGCCCACGCGCGGCGCGAGCGCAAGGCGGCGAGGGGCCATCCGGAGGTCGTGACGGCTGACCGGCCGGCCGAACCTGTCGGCCTCCGCCCTCCTGCGCCGCCCGGCTACAAGGCCGCTGTCATTCCGCCGTCCACGTACAACAGGTGGCCGTTGACGAAGTCGGAAGCCGGAGAGGCCAGGAACACCGCCGCGCCGACCAGCTCCTCCAGCTTGCCCCACCGCCCGGCCGGCACCCGCCGGCACAGCCAGGCAGTGAATTCCGGATCCTCCACCAGCGCGCTCGTCAGCTCGGTGGCGAAATAGCCGGGCGCGATGCCGTTGACCTGGATGCCGTGCCGCGCCCATTCGGCGCAGAGCGTCCGCGTGAGCATGCGGAGCGCGCCCTTGCTCGCCGCATAGGGCGCGATGGTCGGGCGGCCGAGCTCGCTCATCACCGAGCAGATGGTGACGATCTTGCCGCCCTGGCCGCGCGCGATCATGCGCTTGCCGACGGCCTGACAACACCAGAAGACGCCGTCGAGATTGGTGGCGAGCACCTCGCGCCACATAGCGGGCGGCATCTCGGCCGAGGGGGCGCGGCGCATCACGCCGGCATTCGCCACCAGGATGCCGATCGGGCCGAGCCGCGCCTCGATCCCGCCGACCGCTTCCTCCACGGCGGCGGGGTCGGTCACGTCGAAGGGCGCCTGCTCCGCCGCAATGCCGGCTTCGGCGAGAGTCGCGGCGGCGGCGGCGAGCTTCGCCGGGTCGCGCCCGTTCAGCACGACGCGTGCGCCTGCCTCCGCCAGTCCCTTCGCGAGGGCTAGACCGATCCCCTGGCTCGATCCCGTGACCAGGGCGAGGCGGCCGGTGAGGTCGAACAGCGCGCGAGACATCCACGATCCCTTCCGTTCCGCCCATCCGCCCAAGCCCCGCGTGGCCGGGCGGGCAGGAGCGGAACCCTAGGGGTGGGGCCGGCGCAGCGGCAAGCCGGCGCTGCCTGCCGCCGGGCCTCCGCACGCCGCTCAGAAGGGCAGGATCGTGTCGAGCACCTCCTGGCCCCAGCGCGCGCGCTGCACGTCGGAGAGCGTGCCGCGCCCGCCATAGGCAATGCGTGCCTCCGCCATCCGGTCATGCCGGACCGTGTTGTCGGAGGCGATGTCCTGCGGGCGGATGATCCCCGCCACCTGCAGGTCGCGCAGCTCACTGTTCACCAGCACCTGCTGGCGACCGACCACGACCAGGTTGCCGTTCGGCAGGACCTGCGTGACGGTGGCGGCGACCCGCAGCGCGATCGTCTCGTTGCGTCGTACCTGGCCGGCGCTGTCGAGCGCGCCGCTGCTGTTGGTGGCGACCAGCCGGTCGGCCTGCACGGTGTTCGGCAGCACGCGGTTGATCGAGGCCTCGAGGCCGAGCAGCGCCGGCGCGCCCATCCGCTCGGCGTTCTCGCGCGTGCGCTGGGTGCGGTTCTGCAGCTCCGCCTCATCCCGTATCGAGACCAGGATGGTGACGATGTCGCCCACTGCGGCGGCGCGCTGGTCGCGCAGGAAGGTGCGGCTGCCCGGCCGCCAGAGGCTGTTGGCCGTGGTGATCGGGTCCTGCGGGTTGGGCATCGGCATCGTCACAGGCCGCCAGCGCGGATCGGCGGTCGGATCGGTGACCGGCGCCATCGGCGGCGCCTCGCCGACGCGAGCGAGCCGGTCGAGAGAGCCGCAGCCGGCGAGCGGCGCTGCGGCCACCGCCGCCAGCAGCGCGGCCCGGCGGAGGCGAAGGGGGA
>JADGHI010000460.1 GCA_019689515.1 Acetobacteraceae bacterium
TCAGATGTGTATAAGACACCGGGGTAGGGCGGCGCGGGCGGGCGCTTGCGGGGGGGCGGGTCACGGCCCTGGATTTCGGCACCGAGGCGGTCCCGCTCGGCGCGGACGATGCGGTGGTGCTCGCCCTGCCGCCCTGGAGTGCGGCGCGGCTGCTGCCGGACCTCCCGGTGCCCACGCGCTACGCGCCGATCCTCAACCTGCATTTCGCCCGCGAGGCGCCGGGCACGCCGGTGCGCTTCGTCGGCCTGCTCGGCGGCCTGGCGCAGTGGGTGCTGGTGCGGCCCTCGGGCGTCAGCGTCACCGTCAGCGCGGCGGATGAGTCGATCGACGCGGAATCGGAAACGCTCGCCGCCCGCGCCTGGGACGAGATCCGCGCCGCCGCGCGCGCTTTCGCCCTGGCGGGCGAGTGGCCGGAGGCGCCGCCGCCCTGCCGCGCCGTGAAGGAACGCCGCGCGACCCCGCGCCACATCGCCGGCGCGACGCCGCCCGCCCCGCCGCGCCGGCCCCTGGCGAACCTCGCGCTCGCCGGCGACTGGACCCTGCCCGCGCTGCCGGCGACCATCGAGGCCGCGATCCGCTCGGGCGAGGCGGCCGCGCGGGCCTTGCGCGACTAGGGGCCGGCCGCGGCCGCCTTGCCGCGCCTGCCCCTCCGTGCCAGCGTTGCCCGGCGGTGTGCGCGCAAGCAGGGAGCCGGAACGAACGCATGGCGGCGGAAATCGGCGCGGCCTTCAGGCTGGACGGGCAGCGCGCCCTGGTCACCGGCGCGAGCAAGGGCATCGGCCGCGCCGCCGCCATCGCGATGGCCGAGGCCGGCGCGGAGGTGGTGCTCGCCGCCCGTTCCGCCGCGGAGCTGGACTCCCTGGCGGCGGAGCTGAGGGGCCGCGGCCTTGCCGCCCGCGCCCTGCCGCTCGACGTCACCGACACCGCCGCGATGCGCGAGGCGATCGCGCGCGAGGGGCCGTTCGACGCGCTGTTCAACAACGCCGGCGGCAACCGCCCGCAGCCCTTCCTCGAGGTGGACGAGGCGACCTTCGACTGGATGTTCGCGCTGAATGTCCGCGCCGCTTACATGGTCAGCCAGGCGGTGGCGCGCGGCATGGTGGCGGCGGGGCGCCGGGGCTCGATCGTGCACATGACCTCGCAGATGGGGCATGTCGGCGGCTACGACCGCACCGTCTATTGCGGCACCAAGCACGCCCTCGAGGGGATGACCAAGGCGATGGCGCTGGAGCTTGCGCCGCACGGCATCCGGGTGAACGCGGTGGCGCCGACCTTCATCCTCACCGAGCTGACGCGGGGCTGGGCGGAGGACCCGGCCTGGCGCGCCGGGATCCTGCCGCGCATCCCTCTCGGCAGGCTGGGCACGCCGCAGGACGTGGCGGGGGCAGTGGTGTTCCTCTGCTCGCCCGCCGCGGCGATGATCACCGGCCATTCCCTGCTGGTGGATGGCGGGTGGACGGCGCAGTAGACTCACGGCGACGACAGGACGAAAGACGACGATGAAGCGCGACTTCCACGCCCCCGGCCGCAGCGCCGTCTATGCCATGAACGCCATGGCGGCGACCTCCATGCCCGCGGCGACGCTGACCGCGATCGAGATCCTGCGCCAGGGCGGCAACGCCGTGGACGCGGCGATCGCGGCCTGCGCGGTGCTGTGCGTGGTGGAGCCGGAGAGCACGGGCATCGGCGGCGACTGCTTCTGCCTCTACGTGCCGGCGGGGTCGAGCAAGGTGATCGCGCTGAACGGCTCCGGCCGCGCGCCGATGGGCGCGACGCCGGAGGCGCTGCGCGCGGCGGGCCTGACCACGATGGTCAACACCTCCGCCCATTCCGTGACCATTCCCGGCGCGATCAGCGCCTGGGACCTGCTGAGCCGCACTTATGGCAAGCTCGGCCTCGACACGCTGCTCCAGCCGGCGATCCGCTTCGCCGAGGAGGGCTTCGCCATCACCCCGCGCGTCGCGCTCGACTGGGCGGGGCTGGTGGGCAAGCTGTCGAAGCACCCCGCCTCCGCGCGGCGCTTCCTGGTGAACGGTGAGGCGCCGCGGCTCGGCGACCGCTTCGTGCAGCCGGAGCTTGGCCGCACCCTGCGGGCCATCGCGAAGCACGGCAAGCGGGCCTTCTACGAGGGCGAGATCGCGGCCGACATGGTCGCGACCCTGCGCGCGGCGGGCGGCACCCACACCGAGGAGGACTTCGCGCGCGGCGCCGACGTCGCGGAGTTCGTCGAGCCGATCTCCATCCCCTGGCGCGGCGTCGAGGTCTTCCAGTGCCCGCCCAACGGCTCGGGCATGCATGTCCTGCAGATCCTCGGCATCCTGGAGAATTTCACCCCGCCCGAGGCCGGCCCGCTCTCCGCCGAGCGCTACCACCGCCACATCGAGGCCGCGCGCCTGGTCTATCGCGACCGCGACGCCTTCCTCGCCGATCCCTCGCGCGTGGACGTGCCGGTCGCGCGCCTGACCTCGAAGGAGTACCTGAAGCGCCTCGCCGGCCTCATCCGCGACGACGCGGCGATGCGCGAGCTGCCGCCGGCGGGCGAGAGCGACTGGGCGAAGCACCGCGACACGGTCTATCTCTGCGTCGTCGATAAGGACGGCAATGCCTGTTCCTTCATCAACTCGCTGTTCGAAGGCTTCGGCTCCGGCATCCTCGCCGAGAAGTCCGGCGTGATGCTGCAGAACCGCGGTTTCGGCTTCCGGCTGCAGGAGGGCCACCCGAACTGCATCGCGCCCGACAAGCGGCCGCTGCACACCATCATCCCCGGCATGGTGATGAAGGACGGCCAGGCGCTGATGCCCTATGGCGTGATGGGCGGCCGCTTCCAGCCGACCGGCCAGACGCTGTTCCTCGCCAACCACTTCGAATTCGGCCTCGACGTGCAGGAGGCGCTGGACCTGCCGCGGCTGATGCCGCTGGACACCCCGGAAGGCGACGTGGTGCAGGTGGAGCGCGGCATCCCCGGCGAGGTCGTGGACCGGCTGAACCGCCTCGGCCATCAATGCGTGCTGGTGGACAAGCCGCATGGCGGCGGCCAGGCGATCCTCATCGACCGCGAGCGCGGCGTGCTGATCGGCGGCAGCGACCCGCGCAAGGACGGCTGCGCGCTGGGTTACTGAGCGGGAAGGCTTCCGCCATGCCGATACGGGCGATCAAGGCGGACATCACCACCCTCGACGTGGACGCCATCGTCAACGCGGCGAATGAGCGGCTCGCCCAGGGCGGCGGCGTGTGCGGCGCGATCTTCCGCGCGGCGGGCGAGAAGGAACTCGCCGCCGCCTGCGCCCCGCTCGCCCCCTGCCCGACCGGCGAGGCGCGCATCACTCCCGGCTTCCGCCTCAAGGCGCGGCACGTGATCCACGCCGTCGGCCCGGTCTGGCATGGCGGCGGGCAGGGCGAGCCCGAGCTGCTCGCCGGCGCCTACCGCGCCTCGCTCGCCCGCCTGCGCGAGGTCGGCGGGCGCTCGATCGCCTTCCCGGCCATCTCCACCGGCATCTACGGCTACCCGCTGCGCGAGGCGACGCGCATCGCGGTCGCCACGGTGCGCGACGACCTCGCGCGCCATGGCGATCTCGACGTCACCTTCGCCTGCTTCGACCAGCACACCCTCGACACCTACAACCAGGAACTCGCCGCGCCGTGACCGAACCCTGCGACCTCAGCGCCGTCGAGGCGCGCCGGCTGATCGGCCGCAAGTCCCTCTCGCCGGTCGAGCTGCTGGAGAGCTGCCTCGCCCGCATCGAGGCGATCAACCCCGCCGTCAACGCGATGACGGCGATGGACACCGAGCGCGCCCGCGCGGC
>JADGHI010000461.1 GCA_019689515.1 Acetobacteraceae bacterium
AAGTGGCCGGAGACGACCACCTCGGCGGTGGAGCGCGCGATGGTCTGGGCCAGACCGCGCAGCTGCGCCGCATCGTAGCCCATGGCCGGCAGCACAGGGCCGAGATGCGGCCACGCCGCGAACACCGCCGCGATCTCCGGCGTCGCCGAGGCGCGCGGGTCCACGATCTCGGCCGCCCCCGCCGCACGCGCCGCGGCGTAGCCCGCGCCATGCGGCATCCCGCCATGGGTCAGGGTCGGCCCGTCCTCCACCACCAGCACGCGTCGGCCGCGCACCGCCGCCGGATCGTCGAGCCGCACCACGGAGGCGCCGCGCAGCACAGGGGCGGTGGGATTGCGCGCGCGCACCGCCCGCGCGACGCGGCGGACATCCGCCTCGGGCGCGGCGTTCGCCTTCGCCACCACGACGACATCGGCCATGCACAGCACCGTCTCACCCGGGTGGTGCGATGCCTCCTGCCCGGGGCGCAGCGCGTCGGCAAGCACCACGAGCAGGTCGGGCCGGAAGAAGGGGAAGTCGTTGTTGCCGCCGTCCCAGAGCAGCAGGTCCTGCTCCTTCGCTGCGACCTCCAGCACGCGCGCATAGTCCACGCCGGCATAGACCGTATTGCCAAGCGCGATGTGCGGCTCGTACTCCTCGTGCTCCTCCAGCGTGCAGTCCGCGGCGTCGAGGTCCTCGGGCCGGGCGAAGCGCTGCACCGCTTGGCGTGCGAGGTCGCCGTAGGGCATCGGGTGCCGCACCACGCCGGCCCTGAGGCCGCGCGCCCGCAGACGCGCCGATAGCCAGCGCGTGACCTGCGACTTGCCGCAGCCGGTACGCACCGCACAGACCGCGATCACCGGCACCGGCGCGCGCAGCATGGTCCGCTCCGGCCCGAGCAGCAGGAAATCCGCGCCGGCGGCCAGCGCCGTCGAGGCGCGGTGCATCACCTCCTCATGCGCGACGTCGCTGTAGGCGAAGACCACCTCGCGCACCTGCGCCTCGCGGATGAGCCGCGGCAGTTCGGCCTCCTCCAGGATCGGGATGCCTGTGGGATAGAGCGGGCCGGCGAGTTCGGGCGGGTAGCGCCGCCCGGCGATGCCGGGGATCTGTGCCGCAGTGAAGGCGACGACCTCGCTGCCCGCGTCGCCGCGGTACACCGTGTTGAAGTCGTGGAAGTCGCGCCCCGCGGCGCCCATGATGACGACACGGGTCCTGCGCATTCTCGTCTCCTCTCTCTCGCCGCCGGCACGCGCAACGCTGTCGCTCGTGCCGTATCGGCCTTGCAGTGCAGGCCGCGGCGCTCGGCGTTGATCGCGCTCAACCGGCCCCGCGACGGTGCATGCCACGGATCAGGGCGGGCAGACCCCCGCGGCGCAGCGGAGGCGCGTCATGTCCACCGCCTCGTGCAGGCCCGGGTCGCGGATGCGGGCGAGGAGGGCGGCGAAGCGCGCCTCGTCCACCTCTTCCTCCGGCAGGTATTCGTGGCCGAGCGTGTCGCCGGGGCGGACCGGCAGCAGGGCGCAGCAGCGGACGCCGGGCTGATTCGCGAGCAGGATGCGGCGGAACGCGCCCAGGTCGAGCCGGTCGGTCCGCAGCTTCAGCGTGTAGCTCACCTGATTGCCGCGCTCGGTGCCGATCCAGTACCGCTCGAGCAGCCGAAGCCAGCGGTAGTGCTCCTCCGGCGTCGCCTCCGCTGCGGTGACCAGGCGCTCGCCCATGCCGAGCCGGAGCGCGAGCGGCAGGGTCGGGAAGCCGACGATGCTCATGCCCGGGTAGCTGTGCAGCGCCCTGACCGGATAGCCGCGCGCCTCGTATTCGGCGAGCAGCGGATCGCTGCCCGGCCGCCAGGCGCCACCTTTCGCCGGGTCGCGCTCGCCGCGGAACTGCACCCAACGGACGTACTGCCGCCGCGCCGGCAGATGTGCACCCTCCGAGAGGCCGAACAGCTTGGAGGTCGTGCCGGCCGGCTTCACCGTCGTGATGGTGAGCGGCGGCGCCATGCCGAGCGCCTCGGCATAGGCCAGCGCCTCCTCCTTCGCGGCAGCCGAGAGACGGCCGAGCGCCGCCCAGAAGGGCGCGGCGCGCGCCTCGTCGAGGAGGTCGCGGAAGGTGAGGCCGAAGCGCATCCAGGCCCATTCGTGCAGGCCGGTCGGCCCGATGCCGATGCGGTTCGTGCGCGCCACCTCGCGCCCGTAGAGCGCGTCCATGCGGTTGACGCGGATCAGGAAGCGCACGCCGAGGCGCACCGCGTCTTCGACCCGCGCGTCCCATAGCGCCGCGACCTCGGCCGGCGCGGCGCCGGGCACGACCTGGTCGAAGGGCAGTGGGCAGGCGAGCAGCGGCGCGAAGTCGGCGACCACGCAGTAGCCGCCGGCGACGTGCAGCACGACCTCCCCACAGGGATTGGTCGTCACCGGGAAGCGTGCGCCGGCAGCGCGGCGCGACAGCTCCGCCAGCAGGCCGACCGCCGCATCGGCGCGGTAACGCGCGCTGCGCACCTCGCTGCCGTCCTCCCGGACAGGCCGTCGCCGCGCGGCGCCGGTACGGTGGTCCTCCAGCAGGTCGCCGTTGAGGAAGCCCGGCTCGCCGTTGATCCAGGCACAGCGTGTCGCCTCCTCGAACAGCGCCCGGGCGTGCCGTGTCCAGGAGTCGTCGAGGTCCCGGCCCGCCTCGGCGCGCCGCACGCGATGCCAGAACTCAGCGTCCACGGTGACCGAGTGGTTGGCGGTCCACAGCCCGCCCGCCTCCTTCAGCCGCACGAAGCGCAACGCGCCGGGATCGCGCCAGCTCTTCGTCGCCATGCGCGCCGCCCGTCGCGCGCCGCCGCCCTGCACCTCGACCGAGAGGTGGTGGTCCACGAGCATCGCCTGCTCCCAGGGCTGCAACGCCTCGCCGGCGGGGTCGCGGGCGCGCGCCGGCTCGATCACGTGCCGGCGCAGGTTGTGCAGCCCGCGCAGCAGCGACAGCGGCCCTGGCGCGGGGCGACCTTGCATGCCGCGGATCGGCGCTCCGCGCGGGCGGATGGCGGAGAGGTCGAGCAGCAGGGTGCGGTGCCGCTCGCGCCGGAACGCCATGGCTTCGAGCAGCTCCACGGCCTTGGCCCAGCCCTCGCGGCTGTCCTCGACGCGGTGCCGGACGGCGTCGGCCGCGCCCTCCACCGTGTCGGAGGCGGCGAGCTCGGCGGCGAGGAAGGCGCGCACCGTCGCCTCCTGCGCCTCGTCGAAGGCGTCGGGCGGCAGTCCCGGCGGCAGCAGGCCGAACTCCACGCCGAAGCGACGCAGGGCGTCGCGGTCGCGCGGGAAGTCGGGATGCGCGGGCGAGAGGTGGAGCAGCAGGATCGGCGCGTCGGCCCAGTCCACCGCCACCAGCTCGTCGTCATAGGCGCGGCCGACGCCGGCGCCGTTCAGGAGCAGGTAGAAGCAGGTGAAGCTCGCGATCGCCGTGGCGCAGTTGACGAACAGCTCCATCGGCCGGCGGGCCTGCGTCGCGTCGCCATGCTGCAGGTGCCGGCCGGAGGTGAGCAGCGCCCCGGACGCGATCGCGTTGCGCAGCCTTGCGCGCTCGGTTTCCGCCTCCGGCGCGGGCGGAGGGCCGAGCAGGGACATGTTCCCCTCGGCGACGCGATCCGCGACGCGCCCGAAATCCTCCTGGTCCTCCGGCCGGAACACGGTACGGCGGGCGACGGCGAGGCCCATGCCCTGGTCGAGCGGGCGCGCCGGCGCGGGCCGCTCGCCGAACGCGGCGCCCGGCGGGGGAAGAGCGCCGCGGCCCGCGGCGCGGTCGGGGCCGTCCGCCCACCCCGCCGTCCTCCAACCCCCC
>JADGHI010000462.1 GCA_019689515.1 Acetobacteraceae bacterium
CACCACCACCGCTGCCTGCCGCACCGCCGCCAGCATGCGCCGGCGCGAGCGGGCCAGCCGGATCCGGCGCAACCTGGCCTTCACCTGCGGATCGCCCTCGCTCTCGCGCAGCTCCTCGCGCAGTTCCTGGCGGCTCATCCGCAGCCGCCGCAGGTGGCGCAGGCGCACGAACAGGAGATCGAGCGCCGCGATCAGCGCGAAGGCGGCGAGCCCGGCGAGCACCAGCCGCATCCCCAATCCGGCCGCCGCGCCCGCCAGCGCCGCCGGCGGCAGGTGCAGCGCCGCCGCGATCGGCGCGAGGTCGCGCGGCGCCGCCCACCACAGCGCCGCGCCCACGGCGGCGAGCTTGAGTGAGGTGCGCGTCAGCTCGATCGCCGCGTCCACGCCGATGAGCCGCCGCAGGCCCGAGCGCGGACTGATCCGGCTCAGCCGCGGCCGCAGCAGCCGCGGCGCGACCAGCCCGCGCGTCTGCAGCAAGGTCGCCGCCGCCGCGCCCAGCGCCGTCCCGCCGGCCACCGGCAGGATCGCCAAGACTGCGCGCCACGCGATCTCCTCCGCCGTGCCTCGCCAGGCCAGCGCGTGCCCTGCCCCTTCGAGCACGCCACGCATCGCCCGGAGTGCCTCGGCACCGAGCAGCGGCAGCGCCGTGCCCGCGGCGATCAGCCCGCCGGCCAGCGTGCCCAGCGCCACCGCCTCACGTGAGACGGCGACCTGGCCCTCCTCCCGCGCCTTCTCGATCCGCCGCGGCGTCGCCGGCTCGGTCCGGTCCTCGGCGCCCTGTTCCTGCGAACCTTCCGCCATGATCGCCGCCGCGCCGGCCCGCCCGTCACCGCAGTCCGGGCAGCGCCGCGAAGGCCGCCGCCGCCGCCGCGCCGAAGAGTTCCATCAACACCGGAAAGAGCAGCGCGAACAGCGCGAGGCCAAGCAGGATCTGCCCGGGCACGGCGAGGAAGTAGATCTGCAACTGGGGTGCGAGCCGCGCGAGCAGCCCGAGCCCCAGGTGGAACAGAATCGCCCCCAGCACGAAGGGGCCGGCGAGACGCAGCGCCAACGCCAGGCACTCGCCCGCGGCTTGCGTGTAGAGCTCCGCCGCCGCGCCGGCCGGCCAGGGCGCGCCCGGCGGCAGCACCGCGTAGCTCTCGGCCAGCGCGCGCAGCGGCACGGCATAGAGCCCCGACCCGAGCAGCAGCACAGCGCCCCCGAGCATGAGCAGCCGCGCCGGCGCCGTCCCCTGCCCGCCGAGCACCGGATCCGGCACCAGCACTGTCGCCAGCGACAGCAGCAGCGCCACTGCCTGCCCGGCGATGCCAAGCGCATAGGCCACCAGCCGCGCCAGCCCGCCGAGGAACAGACCGGCCAGCAGCTCGAGCAGCAGCAGCCGCACCGCTTCGGCCGGCGCTTCCGGCGCGGGTGGCAAGGTGGGCGCGATCCCGGGCAACAGCAGCGCCACCAGCGCAAGGCCGAGCACGAGGCGCAGCATCACGGGGATCTCCTGCTCGCCAAGCCCGGGCAGTAGCATCACCGCCGCGCCGAGCCGGGCGAATGCCAGCACCGCCTGAAAGGCGAGCGTCGCCGGCGACGCCCCGAACAGCGCCAGTGCCGCTGCATCCGCCCCGATAGGCATCACCGCAGCCCTACGGCCATCACCGCCTCGAACAGTCGTTCGGCAAAGCCTCGCAGCGTGCTGGCCATCATCGGGCCCAGCAGCAGCAACCCCGCGCCCAGTGCACCCAGCTTCGGCAGGAAGGCGAGCGTCGCCTCGTTGATCTGCGTCAGCGCCTGCACCAGCGCCACGCCAAGCCCGACGGCAAGCATCGCGAGCAGCAGCGGACCGCCGATCTGCACGGCCAGCCACAGCGCGTCGCGCGCGGCGAGCACGATCGGGTCGCTCATCGGAGGACTCCGGCCGTCGTCATGCGAACGCATCGCCCTTGCGGCGCACCGCGCATGCGGGCGGGCAGACCACGCGCCCGC
This sequence comes from Acetobacteraceae bacterium, assembly GCA_019689515.1. Lineage (GTDB taxonomy): Bacteria > Pseudomonadota > Alphaproteobacteria > Acetobacterales > Acetobacteraceae > Caldovatus. The sequence continues at coordinate 1,975 of JADGHI010000462.1, forward strand.
CCGCGCGCACGCGCGCCGTCAGATCGGCATGCGCATCACCTCCTGGTACGCGGCGACGACACGGTCGCGCACCGCAACCGCGGTCTGCAGAGCGAGCTCCGCGGCGGAGACCGCCAGCACGACATCCGTCACGCTGCCCTGGCCGAGGAGCGCCGCGGTGGTGGTGACATCGGCCGACCGGCCAAGCTCTACGGCTCCCTCCACGGCGCGCCTCAGCGCCGCGCCGAAGCCACCGCTCTCCGGCTGGCTGGCTGCGCCCGCAGCGGTTCCGGCCGGTGCCGTGGCGGCAACGCCGCCTCCCGCCGCGCGGTAGGCCGCCGCGGCGATCGTGCCTGCCGCGCCGGCCAGCAGCGGCGCGGCGGCGAGGAGCGGCGCCGCCATCAGCGCAGCGCCTCGATCGCGCGCGTGAGCATTCCGCGCGTCGTCTCAAGCACGGCGAGGTTCGCCATGTAGCTGCGTTGCGCCTCGCGCATGTCCATCATCTCCACCAGGCTGTCCACATTGGGCCGTTTGACGTAGCCACGCTCATCGGCGGCCGGGTGCGCCGGGTCGTAGCGCTCGGGGAAGGCGCCCGGCTGGGTGCCGACGCGCGCCACCCGCACTGTCTGCACCCCGAGCGCGCGGTCGAGGCGATTGGCGAAGGTCACCGTCTTGCGCCGGTAGGGATCGGCCCCCGGCGTCTGCCCGGTGCTGTCCCGATTGGCGAGATTCTCCGCCACCACCCGCAGTCGCATCGACTGCGCCTGCATGCCCGCGGCCGAGATCCGCAAAGCCCGATCCAGATCCATCCCCGCTCTCCCCTCGCACGCCTCTCGTCCGATCCGTGCCTGGCTAGCTCAAGCGCCCGAGTGCCGTGCGGAACAGGGTCAGGTAACGGCGATGCAGGTTCATCGCGAGCGCATGCGCCGCATCGGTGTCCGCCACCCGAAGCGCCTGCTCGTCCAGCGCCACCGCGTTGCCGTTCGGCAGCCGCTCAACGACGCGCCGGTCCTCCTTCGTGCGCCAGCGCCCCCCGGCGCCATCATCCTTGCCCCGCAGATGACGCGGATCGGTCACCGCCAGTGGCGGCGCGCCGCTGGCCGCGCCATGTCGCGCGAGGAGCTCCGCGAAAGGCGTCAGGTCACGCGGCCGGTAGCCGGGCGTGTCGGCATTCGCGATGTTCTGCGCCAGCACCTGCTGGCGCCGATCCAGCCAGCGCAGGCGGTACTCCGCCAGCGCGATCGGTCCGCTTTGCGTCAGGTCCATGCGCCGAGGCTGGCATGGAGGGAACGAACAATGGGTTAAGCGCGAATCCCGCTTGGTCCGCCGACTGCGCAGGACTTCGGTAACCGACCGCATGCATTCCTGCCGCCATGCTTGAGCCCAGCCTCGCCCCGTCGCTATCGCCACGGGATGCCACGAACGCCGCTGTCGCTGCGGCCCTGACCGCGATCGAATCGCTGGACGCCATTCTCGCCGTCGCGGATGCGCTCGTCGCAGCGGGGCGCAGGGTCGATCTCTCGGGCCTCGAAGCGGAGGCCGAAGCGCTCTGCTCCGCAGTGCTCACGCTCGGCCCGCGTAGCGCAGCCGCACGCCGCCTGCGTCTCGGGCTCGAGTGCCTGCTCCGCCGGGTGGATCGTCTGCGCGCCGGCTTGACCACCGTTCCGGCAGTCCCTGAGCGACCCGAGGCCGCCACACCGTGACCACGGAATTCCTCGCCGATCCGGTCAGGCTGTCAGGGGCGGTCGCTGCCCTCGCCGGCGTTCTCGCGCTGATCGCGCTGCTTGCCTGGATGGCGCGGCGCCGCGGCCGCGGCGCCGCGGGCCCGCGCCCCCGCCCGCGCCG
>JADGHI010000463.1 GCA_019689515.1 Acetobacteraceae bacterium
CCCTGTGGTGCCGCCCGTGTAGTTCAGCGCGGCGATGTCATCCAGCCCGACCTCCACCTGTGGCGCCGGCGCGTCCAGTGCCTGCAGCGCCGGCAGGAGGTCCACTGCATCCGGGCAGGCGATGCGCGGTTGCGCGACCGTGGTCGGCACGGGGATGGTAGGCTCGGCAGGCAGGGTCTCGGCGATGCTGGTAACGAAGACCCGGCGCAGCCTGGTCTTCGGCAGCACGGTGCGCACCAGCTCCATCACCTGGTCCTGGGCGATGATGACCTCGGCGCCAGTATCCTCAAGTTCGTAGAGCAACTCATGCTCGCGGAACATCGGATTGACCGGGACATGCACGGCGCCGAGCTTGAGGATGCCGTAGAAGACGATGTGGAATTGCAGGCAGGTCGGCAGGAAGACCGCAACGCGGTCACCCCTCCGCACTCCCTCCCGCGCCAGCAGGGCGGCGAAGCGGTCGGAAAGGCGGTCCAGCTCGCCAAAGGTCAGGACGGTGCCGTAGAAGATCACCGCCGGCTTGTCGGGATGGCGCCGGGCGCGCTCCCGCAGGTATTCGCTCAGCGGGATCTCGCCGAAGGGATAGAGCGGCTCACGCGGGATCCCGGCCGGCCAGTTCCGTCGCCAGAGCGCGCGCAGATGCTCCAGATACTCGGCTTCCGTCATGCGTTCCCTCCCCCTCGCGCCAGCTACCGCTTCAGCCCGATTTCCTGGAAGTTCCGGTAGTAGCCGGGCCAGGGCCAGGGCGTGAAACTCACCTTGTCCGTGCGCCATGCGATGGTGACGAGCGGACGGTAGGTGGTCAGGCCGCCGAGCACCTGATCGCGCTTGCGCCTGGCGATCTGTCGCAGCAGCTCGGCCCGCTTCTCCGGATCCATGGTGCGGCGCTGCTCCTCCACCATCCGGTCCATCTCCGGATCGGCGGTGTAGGAGTAGCTGCCCCAGCCCGTGCCGGGCTGGTAGCTGTGCAGATGGCCGGCCCAGGCCACGCCGGGATCGCCCGGCACGCCCTGCGACCACATCCAGCTCAGCACGCCGTCCAGCTCCGGCGGCGTCGCGCGGCGGCCGAGATTGATCCAGGCGCCGTATTCGAGCTGCACGATGCGGCAGCGGATGCCGACAGCGGTGAGATAGGCGAAGACCGCCTCTCCCATCTCCTTCACATTCGGCTCACGCGGCGTGGTCAGGTTGTAGCAGGGCGTGTCGAAGCCGTTGGGATAGCCCGCCTGGCGTAGCAATTCCCGCGCCCGCCGCGGATTGAAGGGCAGCGGCTTGAGATCCGGGTCGTAGCCCGTGCTGCCCTCGCCGATCTCCGCGTAGCGCTGGCCCTGGCCGAACAGCACGCGGCGGATGATGGCGTCCATGTCCACCGCATGCGCCGCCGCCTGGCGCACCCGCACGTCGCGGAAGGGCGAGTTCGGCTGGTCCGAGGGGAAGTCGATGTAGAGGTTGTTGCCGCTGACCTTGGTGGCGGTGGTGACGCCAGGCATGTTGCGGAATTCCTCAACCATCGCCGGCGGCACGGCATCCATCCAGTCCATCGCGCCGGTGCGGAAGGCAGCGACGCGGGTCAGGTCCTCAGGGATGAATTTGATCACCAACTCGCGGACGCCCGGGCGGTGCTCCCGGTTCCAGTAGTCGTCGAAGGCTTCCAGCCGCATCTCCTCCTTCACCTTCCAGGAGACGAGACGCCAGGGGCCAGTGCCGATCGGCGCGCGGGCGAAGCCCTCCGGCCCGACCTGCTCGAAATAGCGCTTCGGCATGGCCCAGAGCTGAAGATAGGCGGCGATGTAGCTTGCGTCCGGCTCCTTGAAGTGGATGCGGAAATGCAGGTCGTCCACAACCTCGAACCGCTCCACCGCGGCTTGCAGATGCGCCCAGCGGCTCTGTGCCGGGTCGCGCAGGCGGTTGTAGGAGAATTCGAAATCCGCCGCGGTCAGCGGGTCGCCGTTCTGGAAGCGCACGCCAGGGCGGATACGGACGTCTATGATCGGCTTTTCCGGCGTGCCCTGGATCTCCCAGGATTCCGCCAGCCAGTTCTGCAGCTTGCCGGAGGGATCGGGGCGCAGGAGCAGCTCGAAGATCTGGCCGACGCCGTAGGTGTCCACGCCGGCGGAGTAGCGCACCGGATCGAGAGTGGTGGGTTCGGCGGCGAGTGCCACGGTCAGGCTGCCCGTGGCCGACGGCGCCTCGGCCCGTGCCGACCCAAGCGGCGCGCCCAGCAGGGCAGCCGTGAGCAGAAGGACTCGCGCCCCGACCATACGTCTCCTCCATCCCATTTTGTCGCGCCTTTGCCGGTGGCGCTGTGCAGGTAGCCGAACATGGCCGGGCCAAGTTGTAAAGAGTGATTGTTGACATTTGACATTTGCACAGAAGTATCACGCTATGGCATCGGATGGGTTCAGCAGGCGGACTCCCCTCCCGGAAAGGACCAGCATGGCTACGGAACTTCAGGCGCGGAGCGTGAAGGAGGCCGCTTCGGTGCCGCGGCGCCGCGGCGACCGGCCGCGCACCATCCCGGAGCAGATCGCTGACCATCTCGGCACCGCCATCCTCCGCGGCGAATACGCGGCCGGGGAGCGGATCCGCGAGCAGGAGGTGGCGCAACTCTACGGCGTCAGCCGCGGGCCGGTGCGGGAGGCGATCCGCTCCCTCGCCCGGCGCGGCATGGTCGAATTCTACCCCCGCCGGGGCGCCTATGCGGTCGGCGTCTCCCTCGACCTCATTGCCGACTTTTTCAATCTGCGCGCTGCGCTGCTCGGCTTGGCCGCCCGCTGCTTCGTGCGCGTCGCCTCGCCCGCGGGCATGGCGGAACTGGAAGCAGGCATTAGCCGGCTGCGCAGCCTCGCCGCCGATCCGCTGACCGATCCCGTGGCATTCGCGCTGGAGGTCGGGCGCGCCGGCGCTACCCTGTACCGGCATTGCGGCAACGCGCATCTGGTCCGCACCTTGCGCGAGCAGGTACATGGTTCTCTCTGGGGTCTGATCTGGCGGGAGCGGCCGTTGGACTTCTTCACCCCGGAACGCCGACGGCAGACGCTGGACATCTTCCTCGGCATCGAGGCCGCGGCCCGGCAAGGCGACGAGGGCGAGGCCGAGCGCTTGACCCGCCGCCTCCTCTTCGAATCACGGGATCACGCGCTCGAAACCCTCGCCGCCATCCGGCAGGAGGCGGTGGATCCGACCAAGATGCTGACTGCCGACTGATCCGGACTGGGTGATCCCTGACCTGGCAACGCCGGCATGGTCGTGGTCGACCATCTTGTTGGTGGGCGGGTGGAATTTACGGCTCCAGGTCGTTCGGGGCTGTGCTCCGCCTCCCTCTACCGATCGGGCTGCTTCAGCGCCGATTGTTCGCCCTGGCATCCACGCCACCGCCCATCCCGCTGGTCGCGCAGGGATCCCGGTCCGGTCGCAGCCCGCCTTCCTTGAAGCTGGGTGTCCTGCCTGCCTCGACACCGGGCGGCTTCGTGCCGCTCGTGCCGGCAGTCCTGGCCAGCCGCTGCGGCAGGCCATCCCTTCCCCGCTCAGTCCAGCGCCGTCCGATAGTCTGGCCGATCGGCTCGACGCGTCTGTCGCGGCAGCGCCAAGCATAGATCGAGGCAGGCCCGGCGACATAGGCTAGCCTCAATACCGCTGACTTAGGCGGGGGCGACGACTTTCGCGCGGCGCCGAAAGATGTGGCGCCACTGCGCGCTCCATTGGTGGAGCGAGCGCAGGTTCAACCCGTGGCACTTGGCGGAGTCGGCGCGCGCCCGCCCGCGGGCGCGCCCCCCCCGCGGGCGTTTA
>JADGHI010000464.1 GCA_019689515.1 Acetobacteraceae bacterium
GTCTGTGTGTGGGGCGTCCCGTAGTGCGGCGGCGGCGGCGGCGGGGGCTGGCCGTAGCCCCAGGACGGCTGGGCAGAGGCGTCCGCGGCGATGCCGGCCAGGGCGACGGCGGCAAGCGCCGCCAGGGTGCGGAGGCCGGTTCGGGTACTCGACATGCGAAAGGCTCCTGATTCGCGGAACGATGAAACGACGTCACGGTTCTGACAGCGGATGGCGCCGCCAGGTTCGGGCGACGGCACCGCCCGGTTCCTGGCCGTCGCGCGGCCGGGCTCTTGCCTACCAGCCGTAGCCATGGCCGCGGCCGTAATGGTATCCATTATTCATCGAGCGCGCGATCAGCCGGTCCACGTGGCGGGCGTGCTCGCGCAGTTCCCGGCGCTCCCACGGCGTCACGACGCCGTCCGACCGTGCCCAGGCCTCGTGCCGCGCGAGGCCCGCCTGGGCGCGGTTGATGCGCCAGGATTCCCGGGGCGTGACGCGGCCAGTCGCCTCGCCGTAGCGCTGCCACTGCTCCTGCCGCCAGCGGTGCCGGTCGAGGCCCGGCGTCGCCGCGCCGCGGTAGCCCCAGCCGGACGCGTAGCGCGGCGCACCGCCGTAGCCGGGGCCGCCATGCCGGTGCCATTCGCCGGCCGCGGCGGGACTCGCGGCGCCGCCGAGGACGGCGAGACCGATCCCGAAGAGGCCGGCGGCGAGGGCGAGACGGGTACGGGACGACGATGCGCGGCGCGCCATGTCGGATCCTCCTTGCGGTTCGGGGCGTTCCTCCGCCCCTCATGCCGTCAGGTTGAGAGCCGATCGTGGCAGGCGCCGGGTCCCGGCGAGGCATTCCCGTGGAAGGATCATGGCGGCGTTGCGGCACGGCAACGGGGCGGCCGGACCTGCCGCCCCGCGCTGTGCCGTGCCGCGTCCGAACGGCCGGCCGTCAGGAGCCGTCAGAATCGGAAACGCACGCTGGCCCCGATGACCCAGGGATTCAGCTCGGCGTTCGCATTGATGCGACCGAGCGCCGTGTTCACGCGCACATCGGGCTCGAGAAACTGAAGCCGCTTGACGTCGAGGTTGAACAGCCAGTTCGGCGTGATCTCCACGTCCACGCCGGCATTCAGCGCGAGGGCCCAGGCGTTGTGCACGTCCACGCTGCTCACCGCGGGATTGCGCCTGCCGCCCTCGCCATAGAACACGGTGTAGTTGACGCCGAGGCCCAGATAGGGGCTGACGCGCGAGCCCGGCAGCGGGTGGTACTGCACGGTCAGCGTCGGCGGCAGCACCCAGACGCGGCCGAGATCAACGGTGCCGATCGCCGAGTTCCGCACCTCGAGCTCGTGCCGCGTCGTCGCCGCGATCAGGTTCAGCGCGAAGTTCGGCGTGACGAAGTAGGTGAGGTCGAGCTGCGCCGTGGCGCTGTTCGACGCGTCCGGCGTGCCGCCGATCATCCCCACGCTCCCGGCGCTCTCAGGGAGCACTCCGATCACGCCGAGGCCGAGGACGATGTCGCCCGCCCGCTTGCCGCGCACCGCGCCGTCCTGCGCCGCCGCCGGTGCGACGCTCGCCGCCAGGGCGAGCATCCCCGTCGCGGCCACCACTCCAATGGTCTTCAGCATCTCACTCTCGCATCCGTTCCAGTGGCTCCGGCCACCGTCGGGATGCTTCTCAGGCGATGCTCGCGCGGCGTTGATCTGGCGCAAGTTTCCGGCGGCGCTGACGCGGAAGCACGCCGCGGCCCATGCGCATCCTGCGCCGCGTGTGCGTGCACGCACGCGCGCGGCGCACGCCGCAGCGTACGGTCGTAGCCGCTTCCGGCCTTGCCGTGGCGCGCCGCCCCGGCCATGAGGCACGCGCCGCCATGACCGCACCCGCAGCACCCCCCGCCGACGCCGCCGCCTTGCTCGACCTCGCCGCCGACCTCGCGCGGCGCGCAGCGGCCGCGATCCTGGCGGTACGCGCCGCCGGCTTCGCCATCGACCGCAAGGCCGACCGCAGCCCGGTGACCGAGGCCGACCGCATCGCCGAGGCCCTGATCGTCGAGGGCCTGCGCGCCGCCACGCCAGACATCCCCGTGGTCGCGGAGGAGGAGGTCGAGGCCGGCACCGCGCCTTCCCCCGACGCGGCGGCGCGCTTCTGGCTCGTGGACCCGCTCGACGGCACGCGCGAATTCGCTGCCGGGCGCGATGCCTTCACCGTCAATATCGGCCTGGTCGCGGAGCGGCGCGCCGTCCTGGGCGCGGTGGCGATCCCGGCGACGGGCGAGCTGTTCGGCGGCATCCTCGGCACCGGTGCCTGGAAGGAGGAGGCGGGCGGCCCCCGCCGGCCGATCGCGGTCCGCAGCCCGCCGCCCGCAGGACTGACGGTGATGGCGAGCCGGCACTACGCGGACGATCCGCGCCTCCCGCGCTTCCTCGCCGGCCGGCGCGTCGCACAGGTGGAGCATGTCGGCTCGGCGCTGAAATTCTGCCGGATCGCCGAGGGCGCGGCCGACCTCTATCCGCGCTTCGGCCCCACCAGCGAATGGGACACCGCCGCGCCGCAGGCGGTGCTGGAGGCGGCGGGCGGCACGGTGCGGCTGCTCGAGGGCACGGGCGGCCCCCTGCTCTACGGCAAGCCCCGCTGGGAGAATCCGGGCTTCGTCTGCACCGGCGCCGACGCAGAGGCGGCGGCGGCGCGATGACCGCGCTGCTGCGCCCCGAGGAGATCGACCGCGCCGCCGCTCTGCTGCGCGCGGGCGAGCTGGTCGCCTTCCCGACCGAGACGGTGTACGGCCTCGGCGCCGACGCGCGGAACGGCCGGGCGGTCGCCGCGGTGTTCGAGGCCAAGGGCCGCCCGCACTTCAACCCGCTGATCTGCCACTACGCGACGGCCGAGGCGGCCTTCGCCGACGTCCGGCCGGACGAGCGCGCGCGTGCCCTGGCAGCGGCGTTCTGGCCGGGCCCGCTCAGCCTGGTGCTGCCGCGCCGCGCGGAGTGCAGCGTGGACCTGTTGGCGGGCGCCGGCCTCGACACGCTCGCGGTGCGCGTGCCGGCGCATCCGCTGGCGCTCGACCTGCTGCGGCGGGTGGACCGGCCGGTGGCGGCGCCCTCCGCCAACCGCTCCGGGCGGGTGAGCCCGACGACGGCGCAGGATGTGGTGGAGGAGCTGGGCAGGCGGATCGCCGCGGTGCTCGACGGCGGACCCTGCCCGGTCGGGCTGGAATCGACCGTGCTCGACCTGACCGGGGCTGGCGCGGTGCTGCTCCGCCCTGGCGGAGTCCCGGTGGAGGCGATCGAGGCGGCGATCGGCCCGGTCGGGCGCGCCCTGCCGGCGGAGCGCGCGGCAGCATCGGCGACGCTGCGCTCGCCCGGGCTGCTCGTCTCGCACTACGCGCCCGCGCTGCCGCTGCGGCTGAACGCGACCGAAGTGGCGCCGGACGAGGCGCTGCTCGCCTTCGGCCCGCCGCTGCCCGGCGCCCGCCTGGTGTGGTCGCTCAGCGACTCGGGCGATCTGCGCGAGGCCGCGGCGCGGCTCTTCGCCGGGCTGCGCTGGCTGGACGCGGAGGCGGCGCGGCGCGGCGGCTTCCGGCGCATCGCCGCGATGCCGGTCCCGGCGCACGGGCTTGGCCTCGCGATCAACGACCGACTCGCGCGCGCCGCGGCGCCGCGGCCGGACGACGCGGCGCAGGGCTGATACGCCACCGAGGCCGCCTGCGCTTTGCCGCCCTTGCCTGTCGCCGCGCGCGCGTGTCCTTTGCTCCCCGAGCCGTTGGGGGAGAGCGATGAGACACGCAGCACCGGACCGAGACCGACCTGATCCTTCCG
>JADGHI010000465.1 GCA_019689515.1 Acetobacteraceae bacterium
GGCGCTACCGGCCCGATCCGGTGCCCGATCCGCTGCTCGACACGCTCCTCGCCGCCGCGCAGTCGGCGCCGACCAAGTCGGACCTGCAGCAGTACAGCATCGTCGTCACGCGCGACCCGGCGAAGATCGCGAAAGTGGCCGACTGGATCGGCACCATGCCCTGGATCAAGGACGCGCCGGTCTTCCTGCTGTTCTGCGGCGACATGCGGCGCGGCCAGCGGATCTGCGAGCTGCACGGGCGCGAGCACGCGAACAACAACCTCGACACCTTCCTCAACACCGCGGTGGATGCGTCCCTTGCCATGGGCGCCTGCATCGCCGCGGCCGATGCGGTGGGCCTCGGCACCTGCCCGATCAGCTACGTCCGCAGCCACATCGAGAAGGTCGCGCCGCTGTTCGGCCTTCCCAAGGGCGTCTATCCCGTCGCCGGCCTCACCCTCGGCTGGCCGGAGACGCGCAACGCGACCGCCGTGCGCCTCCCCCAGCGCGCCGTGATCCACCGCGAGCGCTACGACGACGCGGCGCTCCCCGAGCTGGTACGCGAATATGACGCGCGCCGCCCGCCTGTGCGCCCGCGCTACCCCGAGATCCACGGCCCCGCCCCGCAAGGCTGCGTCTGGAGCGAGAACGTCGCGCGCCAGCTCTCCGTGCCGGAGCGCTTCGGCTTCTCGACCTGGCTGCGCGGGCGGGGCTTCGATCTTGCCTGACGACACCCGCCACCCCGCCCTTGAATCGCCCACCGCCGACAATCCCGGCGGCGCCGATGCCGAGGGCACCCGCCCGCCGCGGTCACGGCCCGTCCATCCACGCAACGCGGCGACGCTGATCCTCTGGCGCGCCACGCGGAACGGCAGCCCGGAGGTCCTGATGGGCCGCCGCCACGCGCGCCTGCGCTTCATGCCGAACCTGATGGTCTTCCCCGGCGGCCGGGTGGACCGCGCGGACTACCGCGCGCCTGCGCTTTCCGAACTCCGCCCCCAGACGCGCCGGATGCTGGAGCGGCGCGCCACGCCGTCGCTCGCCCGCGCCCTCGCCGTCGCGGCGGTGCGCGAGCTGTTCGAGGAGACCGGCCTGGTGCTCGGCGAGCGCCGCGGCGAACAGGTCGCCGCCGACCTTGCCCAAATCGACTATCTCTGCCGCGCGGTCACTCCGGCGGACCGTCCGATGCGCTTCAACGCACGCTTCCTCATCGCCCCCGCGGAGGCAGCGCAGGGCACGATCGTCGGCTCGGGCGAGCTCGAGGAGTTGCGCTTCTTCCGCCTCGACGAACTGCCCGGGCAGCCGGTCGCCTCCATCACCCAGATGGTGCTGGAGGAATTCCGCGCCTGGCTGGCCATGTCGCCGGCGCAGCGTGCGCGGCGCCCGCTGATCGTGTTCAGCGGCAGGGACAACCGGCGGGTCGAGCGCTGAACCCTGGAGGGTGTTACGGCCCTGACCTCCGGCGGCAGGTCACCCACAGGAGGTAGCCATCGCCAGCCCGCCCTCGCCCGTAGCGGGTGCCCTGTCCTGGTTCTCCGGCGTCACGCGTCCGGCTGCGCTATGCGGGGCTGGACAGCTTCATGAGGATCATGCCGCCCACGATCAGCAAGGCCGCTATCAGGCGAGACGCGTTGGCCGCCTCGCCGAGGAAAAGGACGCCTGCGATGAAGGCCCCCACCGCTCCGATCCCGGTCCACACCGTGTAGGCGGTGCCAAGGGGAAGCGACCGCATAGCCCAAGCGAGGAGTCCGAAGCTCATCAGCATCGCGGCAAAGGTGACGACAGTGGGCCAGAGGCGCGTGAAGCCCTCCGAATGCTTCATCGCGAAGGCCCAGACGACCTCGAACAGACCGGCGATGACGAGAATGAGCCAAGCCACGGCAACCTCCTTCGAACAAGCCGCCGGGCCGTCCCGGACCTGAACCCGCAGAGGGGGGAGGACGTGGCCTCGCGCCCCTTGATTACGTCGAAGCCGTGGGACGTCAACGCCCGCTACCCGCTCGAAGCTATGGGCCGGGCGCCGTCAACGCAGCCGGATCACCTCGGGCGGCCACAACTAAAAAGCCAAGTCCGTGACACGCCCTACCGCGTCGCCGCCCAGCCCGGCCCGTCGCGGGCCACCAGCCCCTCGCGCTCCAGCTTGAGCAGGTGCGCGAGCAGGCTGCGCGCGGCGCCCCGCACCAGGCGCGGGTCGAGCTCCGGCCCATAGACCGGCGGCACCAGCGCCTCCGCCGTCGTGCCCGGCCCAGCCTTGCGCAGCGCCTCCAGCACCATCGCCTCCCGCTCGCGCCGGTGCGCCGCCAGCGCGCTCACATAGGCATGCGGCTCCGGAAGGCGTGGCCCGTGGCCAGGCAGGTAGAGCCGATCCGCCTCGCCGCGCGCGGCGAGCTTGGCGAGGCTCTCCATGTAGGCCGACATGTCGCCATCGGGCGGCGAGACCACGGTGGTGGACCAGGCCATCACGTGGTCCGCGCTGAACAACACGCCGGAGATGCCATCCATCTCCAGAGCGAAGCACAGGTGATTGGCGCAGTGGCCCGGCGTGTGCAGCGCGGTCAGCCGCCACTCCGATCCTTCCAGCACCGCGCCGTCGGCGAGGCGCACATCCGGGACGAAGTCATGGTCGCCCCCCTCCCCGCCTTCGCTCGCCGGCGTCATGTGCGGCCCGAAGCCGTGGGTCGGCACGCTGCCGATGCCGCGAGCGCCGAGCGCCGCGACCAGCCCCGGCACGCCTCTCGAATGGTCGTGATGCGTGTGCGAGACGAGGATGCGGGTGATCCGCTCCCCCTCCGTCGCGCGCAGGATCGCTGCGTGGTGCTCCGCCGCGCCCTCCGGCCCCGGATCGAGGACCGCGACGTCGCCGCCGCGCCCGATCAGGTAGGTGTTGGTGCCGCGGAAAGTGAAGGGCCCCGGATTGGCGCAGACGATACGACGCAGGCCGGGCGCGATCTCCTCCACCGCGCCGGGCGGCAGCGGGTCCTCGCGCCGGAACGGGATGCTCATTGTGACTGTCCTCTTCTCCGCCGGGCCCAGACCATCTCGCGGTGCAGGATGTAGAGTCCGGCGGCGACGATCAACACCGCGCCGGCCAGCATGGCGAGCGTCGGCGCCTCGCCCCAGATCATCCACCCCAGCGCCACCGACCACAGGATCGAGCTGTAGGAATAGGGGCCGAGGGCGGAGACCTGCGCGCTGGCATAGGCCTCCGTCAGCAGCACCTGGCCGATCCCCCCGACCATCCCGATGCCGAGGATCAGCAACACGTCCTCCCACCCCGGCGCGACCCAGACGAAGGGCAGGGCTAGCGCCGTGAAGGCCGTCATCAGCAGCGACTGCCAGAGCACGATGGTAGTGCTGCTCTCGGTCGCCGAAAGCTGGCGCACGAGCAGCGTCGTGCCGGCGGAGAACACGCCGTGCAGCACTGCGACCACCACGCCGAGCTGCACCAGCGGCGGCATCGCCGCGCCGCCCTGGAACGCCCCCTTGCCGAAGGCGATGATGAGGATTCCCGCGAAGCCCACCAGCACCGCCGACCAGCGGTGGATCCCCACCCGCTCGCCGAGGAACGGGATGGAGAGGATCGTCACGAACAGCGGCGTCGTGTAGGTCAGCGCGGTCTGCTCGGCGAGCGGCAGGACGGTGAGCGCGAAGAAGCTGCACAACATGGCCATCGTGCCGGTGCAGGCACGCAGCAGATGGCCGGGGAAGCGCCGGGTGCGGAGCTGCGCCGCGATGTCCCCGAGGCGCCGTGCGCGGCGCAGCGCGATCGCCATCACCACCGGCACGGCCAGGGC
>JADGHI010000466.1 GCA_019689515.1 Acetobacteraceae bacterium
CTCGGCGGGCCGAAGGGGGCGGGGGCTCTGCTGCTGCGCCCCGGCCTGGACCCGGCCCCGCTCATTCCGGGGGGCGGGCAGGAGCGCGGGCGGCGCGGCGGGACCGAGCCCTTGCCCGCGATCGCCGGCCTCGCCGCGGCGGCGGAGGACGCGCTGCCCGAGCAGGCCGAGGCGGCGCTGGCACCGTTGCGCGACCGGCTCGAGGCGGGGGTGCGCGCGCTCGCGCCCGAGGCGCGGATCCTCGGCGCGGAGGCGCCGCGGCTGCCGAACACGAGCTGCATCCTGCTGCCCGGCGTGCCGGCGGAGACGCAGGTGATCGCGCTCGACCTCGCCGGGGTGCGGGTGTCCGCGGGGTCGGCCTGCTCCTCCGGGAAGGTCGCGCGCAGCCCGGTGCTGGAGGCGATGGGGCTCGGCGAGGCGGCGGCCGGGGAGGCAATCCGTGTCTCGCTGCCCTGGAACGCCACGGCGGCGAGCGTCGAGCGGTTCCTCGACGCCTGGGCGGCGCTGCGGGAGCGGATGCGGCGCCGCGCGGCATAGGCGCGCCGGACCGCGCATCGGCCGCGGCATGGCCGGGGCGCGTCCGCGCCATCTTCCGCCTGACGAGAGGGCATTCCACATTCGGCCCATGTCCACGCCCAACCGCCCCATCTATCTCGACAACCACGCGACCACGCCGGTGGATCCGCGCGTGCTCGCGGCGATGCGGCCGTGGTGGGAGGAGAATTTCGCCAATCCCGCCTCGGTGGAGCACGCGATGGGCCGCGCCGCGGAGGAGGCAGTGGAGGAAGCGCGCGCGCGGATCGCGGCGCTGATCGGGGCCGAGGCGCGGGAGATCGTGCTGACCTCCGGCGCGACCGAGGCGAACAACCTGGCGATCAAGGGCGCGGCGCGCTTCGCGGCGGCTCAGGGCGAGGAGGGGCGGAGGCGCATCGTCACCCTCGCCACCGAGCACAAATGCGTCCTTGAGACCGTGCGCGACCTCGCCGCCGAGGGCTTCGAGCCGGTGGTGCTGCCGGTGCAGCCCGACGGGCTGCTCGACCTCGACCGGCTGCGCGCGGCGCTCGCCGAGGCGCCGACGCTGCTGGTCTCGGTCATGGCGGTGAACAACGAGATCGGCGTGGTGCAGGACCTCGCGGCGATCGGCGCGATCGTGAAGGAGGCCGGCGCGCTGTTCCACACCGACGCGGCGCAGGGCGCGGGGCGGATTCCGCTCGATGTGGAGGAGATCCGCGCCGACCTGCTCTCGCTCTCCGGGCACAAGATCTACGGGCCGAAGGGGATCGGCGCTCTCTACGTGCGGCGCCGGCCGCGGGTGCGGCTTGCGCCGCTGTTCTCGGGCGGCGGGCAGGAGCGGGGGCTGCGCTCCGGCACCCTGCCGGCGCCGCTGGTGGTGGGCTTCGGCGAGGCGGCGCGGATCGCGCAGGCGGAGGGGCAGCTCGACACCGGCCGCATCGCGGGGCAGCGGGACCGGTTCCTTGCCGCGCTGCGGGCCGAGGTGCCGGACATCGTGCTGAACGGCCATCCCGAGCGGCGCGTGGCCGGGAACCTGAACCTGACCTTTCCGGGGCCGGTCAGCGCCCAGGCGATCATGGCGGCGGCGCCTTCGGTCTGCGTCTCCACGGGCTCCGCCTGCTCGTCGGCGGAGATCGAGCCCTCCTACGTTCTCCGGGCGATCGGCCTGCCGGAGGACCGGGCGCGCGCCACCTTGCGTATCGGGATCGGTCGCTTTACCTCCCCGGCCGATGTGGACACGGCCGCGGCGGCGCTGGCCGCCGCCTGGCGCAAGGTCCTCAGCGAAGCCCCCCGAAACGCAGCGGAGTAGCGATGCCCCGGATGACCTTCATCGAGCGCGACGGCACGCGCCGCGAGGTGGACGCGCCGCTCGGCCTCTCGGTGCTGGAGATCGCGCACCGCCACGGCGTGGACATCGAGGGCGCCTGCGAGGGGTCGCTCGCCTGCTCGACCTGCCATGTGATCGTGGACCCGGCCTGGTTCGGCAAGCTCGCCAAGCCGACGGAGGACGAGGAGGACATGCTCGACCTCGCCTTCGACCTGCAGGAGACGAGCCGGCTCGGCTGCCAGATCATCATGACCGAGGCGCTGGACGGGCTGGTGGTGAAGCTCCCCGCCGGCACGCGCAACGCCATGGGCGATTGAAGCAGGCGGGCCAGGTTCCAGATCATCCGTGCCGATGCGGCTTGCCGCCGGCGCGCACGCGGCGCGATGGGTGACCGGAGGAGGGAAAGGAACGACATGGCACGGCCCTGGGACGTGGCGTTCGGCACCGAGGGCGGGCTGTTCCGCAGGCTGCGTTCGGAATGCGCGTCGGACTGGGAGGCCTACACTTGGCATCCCTTCGTGCGCGGAATCTCGGACGGCACGCTGCCGCTCGCGGCCTTCCGGCGCTACCTGATCCAGGACTACCTGTTCCTGATCCACTTCGCCCGCGCCAAGGCGCTCGCCGTGTTCAAGGCGGAGAGCATCCAGGCGATGCGCGAGAAGACCGAGGGCATCGCCGCGATCCTGGCCGAGACGACGATGCACCTGCGCTACTGCGAGGAGTGGGGCATCTCGCAGGCCGAGGTGCTGGCGACGCCCGAGGCGGCGGAGACGGTCAGCTACACGCGCTACGTGATCGACCGCGGCCTGGCGGGCGACATCCTCGACCTCGAGGTCGCGCTCGCGCCCTGCACGGTGGGCTATGCCGAGGTGGCGCTGCGCATCGAGAACGACCCGAACCGCCGGCGCCAGGGCAACCCCTACGAGACCTGGATCAGCACCTACGCCGCGCCTGGGTACCAGGCGCTGGCGAAGTCGGCCGCGGCGCGGATCGACGCGCTCGGCGTCTCGCACGGCGGAGAGGCGCGCTTCCCGATGCTCTCGGCGATCTTTTCCGAAGCGGCGCGGCTGGAGGCGCGGTTCTGGCAGCAGGGCCTCGACGCGATGCGCAACGCGACGTCGGACGCCGAGAAGGTCCACCGCTGATGCGCGCTCTGCCGCGCCCGGTCCGGGGGTAGCGGGATGCGCATCCTCGTCGCCATGTCGGGCGGCGTGGACAGCTCGGTGGTGGCCGGCCTGCTCACCGAGCAGGGCCACGAGGTCGTCGGTGCCACGCTGCAGCTCTACGACCACGGCGCCGCGACCGGGGCGCGCAAGGGCGCGTGCTGCGCCGGGCAGGACATCCACGACGCGCGGCGCGTAGCCGATGCGCTCGGCATCCCCCACTACGTGCTCGACCGCGAGGAGCGCTTCCGCCGCGCGGTGATCGAGGATTTCGCCGACACCTACGCCCGCGGCGAGACGCCGATCCCCTGCGTGCGCTGCAACCAGACGGTGAAGTTCCACGATCTCGTGGACCTCGCCCGCGACCTCGGCTGCGAGGCGCTGGCGACGGGCCACTACGCGCGCCGTGCCGACGGGCCGGACGGCCCCGAGCTGCGCCGCGCCGCCGATGCCGCGCGCGACCAGAGCTACTTCCTCTTCGCCACGACGCGCGAGCAGCTCGCCTTCAGCCGCTTCCCGCTCGGCGAGTTCGCATCCAAGGCGGCGGTGCGGGCGGAGGCGGCGCGGCTCGGCCTGCCGGTGGCGGAGAAGCCGGACAGCCAGGACATCTGCTTCGTCCCGCGCGGCGCCTATCACGAGGTGGTCGAGCGGCTGCGGCCGGAGGCGGGCGCGCCAGGCGAGATCGTGCACGCGCTCGATGGGCGCGTGCTGGGCATGCACCGTGGCCTCGCGCGCTACACGGTCGGGCAGGGCAGGGGCCTCGGCAT
>JADGHI010000467.1 GCA_019689515.1 Acetobacteraceae bacterium
AAGTGATCGCGCCAGCGGCGCGCGCGGCGTCGAGCACGGCGTCGAGCGCCGCCGCGGCCGCGGCGGCGAGTGCGGGATGCGCGCCGATCCGCACCTCGGGCCCGAACATGAGCAGGTAGAGCCCGCGATGGGTCCGCGCGAAGTCCAGATAGGCGCGCCCCGTCGCCGCGACCCGCCTGCCCTCGGGCGCCGCCGCGGCCGCCGCCTCGAGCGCCGCGCGCAGGCGGGCGAAGCCCTCCGTGGCGAGGGCGGCGAGCAGCGCGGCGCGGTCCGGGAAATGCCGGTAGGGCGCGTTGTGCGAGACGCCGACGGCGCGCGCCGCCTCCCGCAGCGAGACGCCGGCCGGGCCGTGGCGGGCAAGCAGCGCCTCGGCGGCGTCGAGCAGGGCACGACGAAGGTCGCCGTGGTGGTAGGGGGAGGCATTGCCCTCGGGCGCAGCTGTGGATGTCGCTGCACGCTTCCGTGATGTTGCCATTGCCCACATCTGGCTTATGTTGCCATCGTCAACATCGCGTCGGCCCGGGTCACCCGTCAAGTCCGACGGCCCGCCGGACCCGCGACCGGGGAGCCTGCCATGCTCTTCCTCGCCCTGATTTCCGTCGTCACCCTTGCCGCCACGCTCGCCAACCGCCTCGGGGCGCCCGGCCTCGCCGATGGCCCGGCGCGGATGCGGGCCGGCCTCGCCGTGGCGCTGGCCGTCGTCGGCGCCGACCATCTCTTCAGCCCGTGGCGCTATCTTCCGATGCTGCCGGAGATCGTGCCCTTTCCGCACGCCACGGTCCTGTTCACCGGTCTCTGCGAGATTGCGGGTGGCATCGGACTGCTGGTGCCCCGGCTGCGCCGGCTCGCCGGGGTGATGCTCGCGGTCTATTTCGTCTGCGTCTTCCCGGCGAATATCCGCAACGCGCTGCTGAGCGGCCCCGGCGTCGAGGGGCTACCCTCCGCCGCCTGGTACTATTGGGCGCGCCTGCCCCTCCAGCCGGTCTTCGTCTGGTGGGCACTGCGCGCGGCCGAGGTGATCGCCTGGCCCGGCGCGCCTTCGCGTCGCCGCGCGGGCGCGGCGGCGGAGGCGTGAGCATGCCGGAGAGCCTCGGCACCCTTGTCCTGGCGGCGCTGGTCTGGCTGGCGATCCATTTCGGCATCGCCGGGACGCGGCTTCGCGGCGCCATCGTGGCGCGGATCGGAGAGGGACCGTTCCGCGGACTGTTCTCGGCCGCCTCGCTGGCGGCGCTCTGGTTCTTGGCGGTGAGCTACAACGCCGCGCCGACCACGCCGCTCTGGACTGCTCCGCCCTGGCTGCGGTGGATACTCGTCCTCGCCATGCTGCCGGCCTTCGTGCTGTTCGTGGCCGCACTCGTGACGCCGAGCCCGACCGCGGTGGGCGGCGAGCGGAACGCCCCGGCCGAGCCGCACGGCATCCAGCGCATCACGCGCCATCCGATGCTCTGGTCCTTCGCGATCTGGGCGGCGGTGCACGTCATCGGCAATGGCGACACCGCCTCGCTGCTGTTCTTCGGGGCCTTCCTGCTGACCGCGCTGCTCGGCATGCCCTCGATTGATGCCAAGGCAGCGGCGCGCGATCCGGAGCGGTGGGCGCGCTTCACGGCGCGGAGCTCGATCCTGCCCTTCGGGGCCATCGCGGCGGGTCGGAATCGACTCGTCTGGCGCGAAATCGGCTGGCTGCCGCCGGTGCTCGGGCTGCTGCTCTGGGCGGCGGTGCTGCATTTCCACCGCGCGGTGTTCGGCGTGGCGCCGGTGATATTCGGGTAAGGCCACGCCGCCGCTGCTCTTGATGGGCTGCCGGTGTCCTCGATCCCCCGCCAGGCCGGGAAAGGGCAGGGGGAACCGGGGAGGTGCTGACG
The DNA here is from genome assembly GCA_019689515.1 of Acetobacteraceae bacterium. Lineage (GTDB taxonomy): Bacteria > Pseudomonadota > Alphaproteobacteria > Acetobacterales > Acetobacteraceae > Caldovatus. Next base: position 1,863 of record JADGHI010000467.1, read on the forward strand.
GCCACGGACGCCGCGGACGGATTACTGCGCACGCCGCTCGGCCGGTGGTCTCGGCGCCTCCTTCTTCGCCCTGTTTCAGCTCATGACGCCGGACGACCGGGCCGACATCGGGAGGCCGGCGATGAAGCAGCAGCCGCTCGCCTGGCTGTTCTTCAAGCCCTTCATCATCGTCTCGACCTTTGTGGTGCCGAACCGCTTCACCGGCGTGATCGCCCAGGGCATCCAGGCGGCACGCGACGACCGCGATGGCGCCGATGGGCGTGCGGCACAGGCGGTGGCGGACACGGCCGCCGCCTGTGCCGCATGCGGATTCGATGCTCTGCTGCGCGTGACCCGGGCGCTGCGCGAGGAGGCGGTGGCGCTCAGGGCCTCGGCATCCGCCGGCCCGGCTCGCGCGTTGGACGAAGCGGACCGCGCCCGCGCTCTACACGACCTGATGCCCCCCGGTGTTGCCGGGCTCGGATGCGCGGCCTAGTCAGGGCGCCTATCCGCCTGCCCTGCACGATCGGAGCCTGCCCGTACGATGCCCGATTCCCACCGCCCTCGCCCCGTCATGCTCGTCGTCCTGGACGGCTGGGGCTGGCGCGAGGAGCGCGCGGACAACGCCGTGCGCCTCGCCCGCACGCCGAATTTCGACGCGCTCTGGGAGTCCTGCCCGCACGCCTTCCTGCGCACCTCCGGCCTCGATGTCGGCCTGCCGGAAGGGCAGATGGGCAATTCCGAGGTCGGCCACCTCAACCTCGGCGCCGGGCGCGTGGTCATGCAGGACCTGCCGCGGATTGATGCGGCGGTGGCGGATGGCTCCATCGCCTCGCTCCCCGCGCTGACCAATCTCATCGCGAAGCTTAAGGCCTCGGGCGGCACCTGCCACCTCATGGGGCTCGTCTCGCCTGGCGGCGTGCACAGCCACCAGGACCACGCGGCGGCGCTGGCCCGTGTGCTCTCCGCCGCCGGCGTCCCGGTCGCGCTGCACGCCTTCACCGACGGGCGCGACACGCCGCCGCGCGCCGCGCCGGAGTATCTGCGCAACCTGCTCGCCGCCCTCGCTCCGCTTCCGGGCGTGCGCGTCGCCACCGTCATCGGCCGCTACTACGCGATGGACCGCGACAAGCGCTGGCAGCGCACGGAGACGGCCTACCGCGCCATGGTCGAGGGCGAGGGCGAGGCGCGCGCCGCCGACCCCGTCGCGGCGGTTGAGGCCGCGCATGCGCGCGACATCACCGACGAGTTCGTCCCCGCCACCGTCATCGGCGACTACAAGGGCATGCGCGACGGCGACGGGCTGCTCTGCTTCAACTTCCGCGCCGACCGCGTGCGGCAGATCCTCGCCGCGCTGCTCGATCCCGGTTTCGACGGCTTCCCCCGCCCGCGCCGCATCCGCTTCGCCGCGGCTGCCGGCATGACGGAGTATTCCAGCGAGCTGAACGCCTTCCTCGCCACGCTCTTCCCGTCGCAGTCGATGGACGACATCCTCGGCGAGGTCGTGGCGCGCGCGGGCCGCACCCAGCTTCGCGCCGCGGAGACCGAGAAGTATCCGCACGTCACCTACTTCCTGAACGGCGGGCGCGAGGAACCCTTCCCGGGCGAGGATCGCATCCTCGTCCCCTCGCCCAAGGTCGCGACCTACGACCTCCAGCCGGAGATGTCGGCGCCGGAGCTGACGGATCGCGTCGTCGCGGCGATCGACTCGGGCCGGTACGACCTGATCGTGCTGAACTACGCGAACCCGGACATGGTCGGCCACACCGGCAGCCTGCCCGCCGCGATCGCCGCCTGCGAGGCGGTGGACGCCGGGCTCGGCCGCATCGTGCAGGCGATCCGCGCCGCCGGCGGCGCGCTGCTCGTCACCGCCGACCATGGCAATGCGGAGCTCATGCGCGACCCGGCGAGCGGGGGGGCGCGCCC
>JADGHI010000468.1 GCA_019689515.1 Acetobacteraceae bacterium
TCCCCAGCGCGCGCGACGGCATGGGATCGGCGCCTATGATCGTGGCCAGCGCGGCCGCCCGCCCACCCGACCAGCCACGCGACGAAATCGCCGCCTGGTCGGCGGCCGACCTCACGCTGGCTGGCACGCCGAACGCCGATGCCGCTCACCACATCGCCTATCGGCGCCGCTCCGGCACGCTGATCGCGCGCCTACCGCCGAAATCCCGCCGCAGCGAGGCCGAGGCCGCTGCGCTGATCCGCCGCCAGGATCGAGCCTCGCGCGAGCGCTTCCTGCGCAGCCCATGCGCGCGAACAGGCGCATCGCTGCTTCAGCCCAGCGCTCGTCGAGAACCTGGACCGGTTCTGACGCGGTCGCGGCCGCCGGTATGACATCGCCCGGGCGGCACCCTATGCCTCCCGCACGATGCCACCTTCCCTGCCCGACCTCCCCGTCGCCGAAGCCCTGCCCGCGCTGCGGGACGCGCTGCGCAGCGGATCGAACGCCGTCCTCGTCGCTCCGCCCGGCGCCGGCAAGACCACGCTCATCCCGCTGGTGCTGATGGACGAGCCCTGGGCCGCGTCCGGGAAGATCCTCGTCCTGGAGCCCCGCCGCGGCGCCGCCCGCGCCGCTGCACGGCGGATGGCGGCGCTGCTCGGCGAGGCAGGGCCGGGCGGCACGATCGGCCTCGCCACCCGGCTGGATCGCCTGGTCTCGCCCGCGACGCGGGTGGAGGTCATCACCGAGGGCCTGCTGGTCCGCCGCCTGCAATCCGATCCCGGCCTCGAAGGCGTCGTTGCGGTGCTGTTCGACGAGGCGCATGAGCGCCATCTCGACACCGACCTCGCCCTCGCCCTCAGCCTCGACCTGCAGCGCGCGCTGCGGCCGGAGCTTCGGCTGCTGGCGATGTCCGCCACGCTCGACGCGGCCGGCTTCGCGCGCCTCCTCGGCGACGCGCCGCTGATCGAGAGCCAGGGCCGCGCCTTTCCCGTCGCGATCCGACACCGTGCCCGCGACCTGCGCGACGCGCGCGATCTGCCGGAAGCGATGGCCTCTACGATCCGCGAGGCGCTGCGCGAGCATCCCGGCGACCTGCTCGCCTTCCTCCCCGGCTGGGGCGAGATCCGCCGCACCGCGGAGCGCCTCGCCGGCCTCGACGCCGAGGTGCTGCCGCTGCATGGCGAGCTGCCGCCGGCCGAGCAGGACCGCGCCCTTGCGCCCTCCGACCGGCGCAAGGTCGTGCTCGCCACCTCGATCGCCGAGACCTCGCTGACCGTGCCCGGCGTGCGCATCGTGGTGGATGGCGGCTTCCGCCGCGCGCCGCGGCTCGATCCGGCGACCGGGCTGACCCGCCTCGTCACGGTGCGCATCTCCCGTGCCGCGGCCGAGCAGCGCGCCGGCCGCGCCGGCCGCACCGCGCCGGGCGTGGCGATCCGGCTGTGGAGCGAGGCGCTGCATCGCGGCCTGCCGGTGCAGGACACGCCGGAGATCCTCGAGGCCGAACTCTCCGGCCTGGCGCTCGACTGCGCCGCCTGGGGCGCGGAGCCCGCCTCGCTCCCCTTCCTCGATCCGCCCCCCGCCGGCGCGCTGGCCGCGGCGCGCGCGCTGCTGCGCGACCTCGACGCGCTGGACGCCGAGAACCGCATCACCGCCATCGGGCGGCGCATGGCGCGGCTCGGCACGCATCCGCGCCTCGCCCGCATGCTGGTGGCGGCGGAGGGCCCCGGCGAGGGCGCGCTCGCCGCCGACCTCGCCGCGCTGCTGGAGGAGCGCGACCCAATCCGCGGGCGCGAGGCACCGGCCGACATCCATCTCCGCCTCGACCTGCTGCATGGCGGCGACCACCCGAATGCCGACCGCGCCGCGATCCACCGCATCCGCCGCGCCGCGGCCTTGCACCGCCGCCGGCTCGGCCTGCACGGCAGCACCGCGCCGGAGGGCGATGCGGGCGCCCTGCTCGCCGCCGGCTTCCCGGACCGCATCGCGGCGAAGCGTGGCACGATGGACGGCGCCTTCCGCCTCGCCTCGGGCCAGGGCGCGCGACTGCCCGCGACCGACCCGCTCGGCAAGGCGCCGCTGCTCGCCGTGGCCGATCTCGACCTCCAGGGCACCGAGGCGCGCATCCGCATGGCGGCCCCGCTCTCCCGCGCCGCACTGGAAGCCCGCTTCCCGGAGCGCTTCGTGCGCGAGGAGGGCGCCGCCTTCGACCCGCGTGCCAATGCCGTCGTCGCGCGCCGCCGCCTGCGCTTCGGCGCGCTGGTGCTGGAGGAGGCGCCGCTGCCGGACGCCGACCCGGCCGCCATCGCCGCCGCCCTGGCCGAAGCCGCTGCCGCGCGCGGCCTGCGCGACCTGAACTGGACCGATGCGGCGCGGCAGATCCAGGCGCGCATCCTCTGGATGCGCAATGTCGAGGGTGAGGACTGGCCGGACGTCTCCGACGCGGCGCTTGCGGCGCGCGTGCAGGACTGGCTCGCGCCGCATCTGCACGGCCGGGGCACGCGCCTGGCCGATCTCGCCGCGCTCGACCTGCCCGCGCTGCTGCTCGGCCTGCTGAGCTGGGAGCAGCGCCGCCGCCTGGACGCCGCGCTGCCCGCGCGGGTCGAACTGCCCGGCGGCCGCTCCGCCGCGATCGACTACGCGCGCGAGACGCCGACGCTGGAGGCGCGCGCGCAGCACCTCTTCGGCCTCACCGACCTGCCAAGGCTCGCGGAGGGGCGCGTGCCGCTGCAGGTGGCGCTGCTCTCCCCGGCGGGGCGACCGATCGCGGTCACCGGCGACCTCGCGGCCTTCTGGCGCGGCGGCGCCTGGGCGGAGGTGCGCAAGGAGATGCGCGGCCGCTATCCCAAGCACGCCTGGCCGGAGGACCCGACGCAGCCACTGCCGGCAGCGGCGCCGCGGCGCGGCGAGCCTGCCGCAGCGGCGCGTGTTCCCCCGTCCCGTTGAACTGTGCCGTCCGTCCACCCAGAATCCGGACCTGCGCGGTCGGCCGGCCGGCCGGCCCGAGGCGTCGCCCTGACGATGCGGCCCGGCCCGCCTGGCCCCGCCGATCCTGCCGAGGCCGACCGCTACCGAGGAACCAGCCAACCGATGCCGCCGTCATCCCATCCGCCCTCTGGAGCCGCCCGGCGCCGCGCGCTGCTGTCCGGCGCGGCGATCGCCGTCCTGGCACTGGCCGGCGCCAGGCCGGTTTCGACGCTGCTCGCCCCGGCCCCCGCCGAGGCGCAGCGCACGCAGGTGCTGCCCGACTTCGCCGACCTTGCGGAGCGTGTGCTGCCCGCCGTCGTGAACATCAGCATCACCGGCGAGGAGGCGGTGCGGATCCCGCCCGAGCTCCGCGGCACGCCCGCCGAGCGCTTCCTGCGCGAGCGGCTGCGCGGCACGCGCCGTCTCTTCCGTGGCGCCGGCTCCGGCTTCATCATCGACGCCTCCGGCCATGTGGTGACGAACAACCATGTCGTCGGCAACGCCACGCGCGTCACCGTCTCGCTGCAGAACGGCACCGAATTCCCGGCTCGCGTGGTGGGCTCCGATGACCTGACCGACCTCGCCCTGCTCAAGATCGAGGCGGGCCGGCCGTTGCCCTACGTGACCTGGGGCAGCTCGGCCTCGCTCCGCGTCGGGCAGTGGGTTCTGGCGGCGGGCAACCCCTTCGGGCTGGGGGGGAGCGTGACCTCGGGGATCGTCTCGGCGCTCGGGCGCGAGATCGGGGCCGGGCCGTTCGACGACTTCATCCAGACCGACGC
>JADGHI010000469.1 GCA_019689515.1 Acetobacteraceae bacterium
CCCATGCCCCGCACCCGCCCCGTCATCGGCGTCACCCTCGATTCGGAGCCGCCTGGCGGCTACTCGAAGCTCCCCTGGTACGCGCTGCGGCAGAACTATTTCAGCGCCCTCGTCGAGCACGGCGCCCTGCCTGTCGCGCTCCCGCACCACGCCGAGCTGGCCGAGGCCTATCTCGACGAGATCGACGGCCTCCTTGTCACCGGCGGCGCCTTCGACGTGGACCCCTCGCTCTATGGCGGCGGTCCGGCGCACCCGACTGTCACACTCAAGCCTGGCCGCACCGATTTCGAGCTGGCCGTCACCCGCGGCGCGCTCAGGCGCGACATGCCCGTGCTCGGCATCTGCGGCGGGCAGCAGCTCCTCGCCGTCGCCTTCGGCGGCACGCTGATCCAGCACATCCCGGATTCCGTCCCCGGCGCGCTCGCGCATGAGCAGCCGAACCCGCGCACCGAGCCCGGGCACGAGGTCGCCATCCAGCCGGAGAGCCTGCTCGGGCGCATCGTCGGCAAGCCGCGCATGGCGGTGAACAGCGCGCACCACCAGGCGGTGGAGCGGCCCGGCGACGGGGCCGTGGTGAACGCGGTCGCGCCGGACGGGGTCGTGGAGGGGGTCGAGCATCCGGGCTACCGTTTCGCCCTCGGCGTGCAATGGCACCCGGAATACGCCGTGGACCCCGCGGATCCGCTGATCTTCCGCGCCTTCGTCGAAGCGTGCCGGCGGTGAGCGAGGACGAGGAGGAAGGCACGGGGCCGGAGGGGGAGCGCGGCGAGCGCATCGCCAAGTGGCTCGCCCGGGCCGGCGTGGCGAGCCGCCGCGACGCCGAGCGTCTGATCGCCGAGGGCCGGGTCGCGCTCAACCGCCGCCGCGTCGAGACGCCCGCGACCTTCGTCCGCCCCGGCGACATCGTCGCCGTGGACGGCCGCCCCGTCGCCCCGCCGGAACGCACGCGGCTGTTCCGTTACCACAAGCCACCCGGGCTGGTGACCACGCACCGCGACCCGCAGGGCCGCCCGACCGTGTTCGAGCGCCTGCCGCCCGGCCTGCCGCGCCTCGTCTCGGTCGGCCGGCTCGACCTGACGAGCGAGGGGCTGCTGCTGCTGACCAATGACGGCGCCCTGGCGCGGCGGCTCGAACTGCCCTCGCAGGGCTGGCTGCGGCGATACCGGGTGCGCGTCTATGGCCCACTCGACGAGCGGGACCTCAGAGCGCTGTCCCAGGGCGTCACGATCGACGGCGTCGCCTACGGACCGATCGAGGCGGAGGTGGATTCGCGCCGCGGCCTGATCTCCTGGCTCACCGTGTCGCTGCGCGAGGGCAAGAACCGCGAGATCCGCCGGGTGATGGAGCATCTCGGCCTTCAGGTGACGCGGCTGATCCGCGTGGCCTACGGCCCGTTCCAGCTCGGCGCCCTGCCGCGCGGGGCCGTGGAGGAGGTCAGCCCGAAGGTCATGCGCGAGCAGCTCGGGGTGGAGATCGCGCCTCCGCCGGCGCGAGAGCGGCGCGTCCTTGCCGCGTCGCCGCCGGAGCATCCGCCGCCTGCCGACGCCACCGCGCGTCCGCGGCGCCCGCCCCGCGCACGCCATGCGGGGGAGGACCGCTACCCCCGCGGCCGGCGCGGCCCAAGGCGCGGCTGAGGCGAGGGGGGGCGGCGGCGATGCCGCGGATCATCGCCGGGCGCCATCGCGGCCGTCGTCTCGTCACGCCGCCCGGTGCGGGGACCCGGCCGACCGCCGACCGCGTGCGCCAGGCGCTGTTCGACATGCTCTGGCACGCGCCCGGCTGGGGCGGGCGCCACGTGATCGAGGGTGCCCGCGTGCTCGACGCCTTCGCCGGCACGGGCGCGGCTGGGCTGGAGGCGCTCTCGCGCGGCGCCGTGCGGGCAACCTTCCTGGAAACCGACCGCGCCGCCCTGGCCGCGCTGCGCGCCAACATCGCCGCTTGTCGCGAGGAGGGCCGCGCGACGGTGCTGCCCGCCGACGCGACGCGCCCGCCGCGCGCGCCGGCGCCCTGCGGATTGGTCTTCCTCGACCCACCCTATGGCCAGGGGCTGGTCCCGCAGGCGCTGGCGGCGCTCGGCGCGGCGGGATGGATCGCGCCGGAGGCGGTGGTCTGCGCGGAAACCGGGCGGGGCGAGGAGGTCGAGGCGCCGCAGGGCTACGCGCTGCTGGCGGAGCGCGCGCATGGCGCGGCGCGGCTGTGGGTGTGGCGAGCCTCGGGCGCGTAGGGCGTGCGCCCGAAGCCGCCCTGCTCAGCGCCGGAAGGTGAAGGAGGCGCCCCAGGCGCCGTAGCTCAAGCTGGTCACGCCATTCGCCGTGGTGCCGGCGTAGCTCGGCATGCCCGGCGCGGGGATCACCTGCACCGTCCCGCCCTCCGCCGGGATGATCCCGGCGTGGCGCGCGGCGCGGCAGATGCTGCTGTCGCTGGAATAGGCACCGGTGCCCCACACCTCGCCGATCCCCGTCGCCTGTGCCGAGCAGCTGCAGGCGAGCGGCGCGCTCTGCTGCTCGAAGCTCGCGGGGCAGGCGGGCGGTGCGGCGGCGCTTGCCTCCTCCTGCGTGGCGGCGGCAACGGTGAAGGAGCGGTCCCAGGCGCCGTAGCTCGCGCTCTCCACGCCGTTCGCGCGGGTGCCGGAGTAGGCGCTCCGGCCTGGCGCCGGCGTCACGGTGACCGCGCCGCCCTGCTCGCCCACCGCGCCGGCATGGCGCGCGGCGAGGCAGATATTGCTGTCGCTGGTGTACACGCCGCTGCCCCAGACGCTGCCGGCGGCGACCGCCTCTGCCGAGCAGGTGCAGGTGATGGGCGCGGACTGGTCCTGGAAATCGGCCGGGCAGGCGAACTGCGCGCGGGCTGGGGCGGAAAGCCCGACGGCGAAGCCAAGCAGGAACAGAGCGCCAAGCGGCGCCGCGCGAAGAAGTCGCATATCCGTCCAATCCCCCTGGAGCCCGATCTGCCCCAGTTCGAGGCTGCGTCGGTGCGGCGCCGAACCGAGGTTACCGTCGCCCGAACAGGCGCTCAAGCTCACCTCGGCCGAGGCGCAGGACGGTCGGGCGGCCGTGGCTGCAGGTCGCGGCGCGCGGCGTCGCTTCCATCGCGCGCAGCAGCGCCGCCATCTCCTCCCCGGTGAGCCGCCGCCCGGCGCGCACCGAGCCGTGGCAGGCGAGCCGGGCGATGGCGGCGTCGAGCCGTGCCTCGAGCGCCAGGGCTTCGCCGCTTGCCGCGGTGTTGGGCTCGGCGAACTCATCGGCGAGGTCCCGCAGCAATGGCGCCGGGTCGGGCGTGCCGAGCAGCGCCGGCAGGGCGCGCACCAGCACTGCGCCCGGGCCGAAAGCCTCGATCTCCAGCCCGAGCCGCGCCAGCGTCTCCGCCTCGGCGAGCAGGCGTGCGGCATCGGCGGGCGGCAGGGAGACGACGGCGGGCAGCAACAGGGGCTGGCTGCGCACCGCCCCGCTGCCGAGGAGCTGCGCGCGCAGCGCCTCATGCGTCAGCCGCTCATGCGCCGCGTGCTGGTCCACGAGGATCAGCGCGCCGTCCGGCGCCTCGGCGAGGATGTAGGTCTCCAGGATCTGGGCGAGCGGGCGGCCGAGCGGCGGCGCATCGGCCGCGGCGGTTGCCGGATCGGCGGGCGATGCCGTTGCCGGGGCGGTGGGTGGCGCCGGGACATCTTGGGGCGCCGCGTCCTGCGGATCGCGACGGCCGCCACCAGCCCAGG
>JADGHI010000470.1 GCA_019689515.1 Acetobacteraceae bacterium
GGCCCAGCCCGCGGTAGGCACGCTCACCCACGCCGCTGCGCAGCAGAATCTCCGCCATCAGCAGGAACAGCGGAATGGCGGTGAGGGTGAAGCTGTTCAGGCTTCCCCAGGAGACGAAGCCGATCGCGCGGAAGGCGTTCCAGCCGCCGTACTCCCAGAGCAGGAGCAGCGCGCCGACGGCAACGGCAAAGGGAATCCAGAAGCCGCCGAGCAGCAGCAGGAGGAAGACGCCGCCTGCGACCGCCGCACCGGTCGTCACTGCGGCGCGCCCCGGACAAGGCGGACGATTCCCGCGAGGATGGCGCCGATCAGCAGCACCATGCCGACCGGCATGGCCGCCTGCGGCAGCCACAGCGGCGTCTCCAGCCAGGTCGCTGCGACCGTCTCGCGGCGCCAACTGCTCTCGATCAGCCACCAGATCCAGTACAGCGCCACCGCCGAGACGGCGAGCGCCCCGAAGTGGTACAGCGCGTTCAGCGCCTGCCGGACGGCGCGCGGCAGGCGCTGCTCGATCATCTCCACCCGCAGCATCGCCCCGGCCGCGAAGGCGGGGCCAAGGCCGAGGAACACCGCGGCGACCAGCAGATACCCGCCGAGTTCGTCGGCGACCTCGAAGGAGATGCCGAGGAAGGAACGGGCGATGACCTCGGCCGAGGTGATGAGGGCCATCGCGACGATGGCGAGCGCGGCGAGCCCCGTCGCCACGCCGTTCAGAATCCGCACCGACGTAACCCGGAGGTCAGCGGCTGAGCGCGCGCCGCGCCGCCGCCAGCGCCTCGCGCGTGTCGGCCTGCTGACGCTGGCCCCACTCGTCCCAGAAGGGGGCGAGGCGCTCGCGCGCACGGGCAATGTCCTCGGGCTTCGGCTCGGTCATGGTGATGCCGCCGGCGGCGAGCTGGCGGGTGAACTCGTCCTCCTCGCGGAAGTGCTCCTCGGTGATTGCCTGCGCGGTGGACTGCGCTTCGCGGCGCAGCAACTCCTGCGTCGCGCGCGGCAGCCGGTTGAACGCCTCGTCGTTGGCGATGAAGAAGGCGTCGAAGTAGTTCACGGCGAGCCGGTAGCTGGAGCGCAGCAGGTCCTTCCAGATCCGGCCGCCGCCCACGCTCGCGGTCAGCACGCCCTCGACCGCGCCGGACTGCAGGGCGGAGGGCACCTCCGGCCCGCCGATGGTGATCGCGGTGCCACCGAAGCGGCGGATGAACTCGCCCTGCTCGGGCGAGGTGACGCGCAGCTTGAGGCCACGCAGATCGTCAAGCGAGGCAATCGGGCGCGTGCCCCAGATCACCTGCGCGGGGAACCAGTAGTGCGAGAGCAGCACGCAGCCGCGGCGTTTGTAGGCGCGCTCCAGCGCCGGGCGAACGGCGGCGCCGGCACGCTCGGCCTCCTCGCGCGAATTGATGAGCATGGGCAGGCGCAGCACACCGCCGACCGGGATCGCGCCGACGAAGAAGCCGTCGTCGGCCATCTGCACGACGCCGTCGCCAGTCGCCTGGGCGATGTTCTGAGTGTTGATCGGCAGGCTGCCGCCCACGTTCGGGCGGATGCGGAGTGCGCCGTTGGTCGCCTGCTCGATGCGCTGGACCATCGCTTCGAGGTGCTTGTACGGGGTGAGCTGGGCCGAGGGAGCAAAGGAGTAGGCGGTCCAGGTGACCGGCGCGGTCTGGGCAGACGCGGCGCGGCTGCCGGCGAGCGGGAGGCCCGCAGCGGCTGCGGCGAGCAATGGGCGGCGCGGAATGCGGCGGTGCAGTGTCATCGCGTGTTGTTCCTCCCTGATCCGCCGGGGCGGTTTGGTCCTATGGGCGCAGCCGTCCGAGTATCGGATGCTACTCAGCGCGCCATTATCCGGGCAATACTGGGCGCGCGAAGGGCAGGATGCAACGGCACCGCCCCAGAGGGTGAGGGAGGAGGATGCCATGTGGTTCGCACCGCCGCGCGAGATCGCTGCCGTCCGTGCATTCTCGCGGCTGCCGGAGGCCTTGCGGCACCCCCGGCGCTCCGCCTGGGCGGACGCCAATGCGACCGGCGCTGCCCTGCACAGCTTTCTGGAGGGGCCTTGCTTCGATGCAGCGGGGCGGCTCCACGTGGTGGACATCCCGAATGGCCGCATCCTGCGGCTCGACTCACCTGAGCGGTGGGAGGTCGTGGCGGAGTACGAGGGCTGGCCGAACGGCATGGCGCTGCGCCCGGCGGACGGGGCGTTGCTGATCGCCGACTACCGCCGCGGCCTGCTTGCGCTCGACCCCGGGAGCGGCCGCATCGCGCCGGTGCTGGAGACGGCGCTGACCGAAGGCTTCAAGGGGCTGAACGACCTGGTCGTGCATCCCGGCGACGGCTCGGTGCTGTTCACCGACCAGGGCCAGACCGGGCTGCAGGATCCGACCGGGCGCGTCTTCCGCCTGCGCACCGACGGCGGGCTCGACCGGCTGATCGCCACGGCACCGAGCCCGAACGGCATCGCCCTCAACCGCACAGGCACGCACTGCTATGTGGCGATGACGCGCTCGTCGCAGGTGTGGCGTTTCGCGCTGCGTCCGGCGGATGCGATGGTCGGGAAGGCGAACCTGTTCTGCCAGCTCCCCGGCGGGCCGGCGGGGCCGGACGGGATGGCGGTGGACGCGGCCGACCGACTGTGGGTCACCAACCCGGGCCATGGGATCGTCTGGGGCCTCGACCCGCGCGGCGTCCCGGTGTGGCGCGCCGACTGCACGGGGTTCGGGCTGATGCCGACGAATTGCTGCGTCACGCCGGATGGGGCGACGATGCTGGTGACCGAAAGCGCGAGCGGCACGATCCTGGCGTTCGACATCCCGCCGGCCGCGTGACCTGGCGCAGCGATCAGCGCCTCTCGTCCGCCGCAGGCGGCGCGGCGTAGCGGGCCTCGACCGCGTACCAATGCGCGTGCTCGAACAGCGCCCAGAGCTCGTTGTGGTCGAGCATGCGTTCACGCATCCCCGCGGTGGTGCCCTCCGCCCCGAGGCGGCGCAGCAGCTCCTGTCCGGTGCGAGCCAGGGCGCGAGTCAGCGAGTTGGGATAGATCGCGATCCGGTAGCCGATGGCGTGCAGCGCGGCCGCCGGCAGGACGGGCGTCCGCCCGCCCTCGACCATGTTGGCGAGCATCGGTTTGCCGGCCAGCACGACGCAGGCGCGGCGCATCTCGGCTTCGGACTCGGGTGCCTCGACGAACAGCACGTCGGCGCCGGCCTCGGCGTAGGCTGCGGCACGGTCGAGCGCCGCCTCCAGCCCCTCCGAGGCCCGCGCGTCCGTACGCGCGATGATGACCGTGTCGGGATCGAGGCGCGCGTCCACGGCGGCGCGGATGCGGCCGACCATCTCGGCCGTGGAGACCAGGCGCCGTCCCGGCTCGTGGCCACACTTCTTGGGCCAGGCCTGGTCCTCGATCTGGATGGCGCTGACGCCGGCGCGCTCCATCTCGCGCACGGTGCGCATCACGTTGAGGGGGCCGCCGTAGCCGGTGTCGGCATCGGCGATGACGGGGATGGAGACGCAGTCGGCGATGCGCTTCACGCGGTCGAGGATCTCGGCGAAGGACAGCACGCCGACATCCGGGGCGCCGAGCGCGCTCATCGAGACGCCGGAGCCGGTGACGTAGAGCGCCGGGAAGCCGCCGGTGTCCACGAGGCGCGCGGTGATGCAGTCGAACGCGCCCGGTGCCTGCACCAGGGCCGGCCCGGCCAGCAGCGCCCGCAGC
>JADGHI010000471.1 GCA_019689515.1 Acetobacteraceae bacterium
GACCTCATCAGCCTGCCCGAGACCTGGACCAATCTCGGCGGCGACCGGGAGGCCCGCCAGGCCGCGGCCGAACACCTGCCGCCGGAAGGCTCCGGCGAGGCCGGCGGGCCGGCCTATGAATTCATGCGCGGCCTCGCCCGCACCCACCGCATCTTCGTCCATGGCGGCTCGATCATCGAGGCGGGAGGAGAAGGCGGAAGGCTGCGCAACACCACCCTCGTGTTCGACCCCGAAGGGCGGGAGGTGGCGCGCTACCGCAAGATCCACCTGTTCGACATCACCGCCCCGGACGGCACCGGCTATCGCGAGAGCGCCAACTATGAGGGCGGGCGCGACATCGTCACGGTCGAGGGGCCGCACGGGGTCCGGCTCGGCCTCTCGATCTGCTACGACATGCGCTTCCCGGAGCTCTACCTGGCGCTGCGCCGGGCGGGGGCGGAGCTGATCCTCGTGCCCTCCAACTTCACCCTCGCCACGGGGAAGGACCATTGGGAGGTGCTGCTGCGGGCGCGGGCCATCGAGACCCAGTGCTGGATCGCCGCGGCGGCGAGCTGGGGGGAGTACCTCGAGCGCGGGCAGAAGCGGCAGGTCTATGGCCACTCGCTGATCTGCGATCCCTGGGGGCATGTGGTGGCGAAGGCGTCCGACGGAGTGGGCTGGGCGACGGCGCGGCTGGACCGCGCGCTGACCGAGCGCGTGCGGCGGGACATGCCGGTGCTCGAACACCGCAGGCTCGCGTGAGCGCGCCTTTCTCCGGACCGGCCGGGGCGTGCCTGCCGCCTTCGGCGGCGGAGGCGCCGACCATTGGGCCGCAGGGTTTCGCCGGGCGCGTCGCCTTCCTCGCCGCGGCGACGGAGGTCGCGAGCACGGCACGGGCGCGGCTCGTCGCCCGCTACGGCGACGCGCCACCGGAACAGGCGGCGGTGATCGTGGCGCTCGGCGGCGACGGCTTCATGCTGGAGACGCAGCACCGCTTCCTGGGGCGGAACATCCCGATCTACGGGATGAATTGCGGCAGCGTCGGCTTCCTGATGAACGACTACCACGAGGAGCGGCTGCTGGAGCGCCTGGCCGAGGCGCAGGCCACGGTGCTGCACCCCTTGCGGATGATCGCGACCACGGCGGACGGACGGGTCGAGGAGGCGCTGGCGATCAACGAGGTCTCGCTGCTGCGCGAGGCGCGCCAGGCGGCGAAGCTGCGCATCCTGGTGGACGGCAAGGAGCGGCTGCCGGAGCTGATCTGCGACGGGATCATCGTCGCGACACCGGCGGGGAGCACGGCCTATAATTTGTCCGCACATGGGCCGATCATCCCGCTCGGCGCCGCGCTGCTGGCGATGACGCCGATCAGCGCCTTCCGCCCGCGGCGCTGGCGGGGGGCGTTGCTGCCCAACGACGCGGTGGTGGTGTTCGAGATCCTGGAGCCGGAGAAGCGCCCCGTCGCGGCGGTCGCCGACTACACGGAGGTGCGCGAGGTGCTGCGGGTGGAGGTGCGCGAGGACCGTAGCGTGTCCCTGACCCTGCTGTTCGACCCCGACCACGGGCTGAGCGAGCGGATCATCGCCGAGCAGTTCACGGTCTGAGGCGCGGGCGGCGGCGCTACGCCAGCGTCACGCCGATGGTGCGCGCGATCCCGGCCCAGCGCCGGCGCTCCTCGGCGACAGGCGAAGATGCCCTGCCAGGAGGAGACGACCGGGCCGGGGTGGATCGCCTCCGCCATGCTCGACACCTCCGGCAGGGAGCGGGAGCGCCGGTCCGCAGTGACGGCGATCGCGCGCACCTTGCCGTCGCGGTGCAGCGGGGCGGTGGTGGTGAGCTTGTCTACGAACAGATTGACGCGCCCACCCGGTCGGCGCAGCAGCCGACCAGCGGTAAGGAACGTGCTGCAACCGCAGGCCGGGCGCCTGCGAGAGAGGATCGCGCCGGCGCGGCCTGACGCGTCCCGGCCGGCCGCACCGGCGCTGGCGACGGCGTTCGCTCGCCGCGCCCCGCGCCTACCGCGTCACGCGGTTCAGCCCGCCGCCAACGCCGATATAGGGGCCGGACTGGCCGCCACCGGCGCCGCGCTCGCAGGCGCCGAGGGCAACAGCGAGCAGCACCGACACGGCCAGCAACGGGGCGAGGCGGAGGCGGCCGCGGCGCATCACGCCGCCGCTGCCGGCGTCGCCGGAGTGGCGTCGTTCAGGTGGCAGGCGCTGCGATGGCCCGGCGCGACCTCGCGCAGGCGCGGACGCTCCAGCTTGCAACGCTCCATCGCGTGCGGGCAGCGCGGGTGGAAGTGGCAGCCCGTCGGCGGGTTGAGGGGCGAGGGAATCTCGCCCTGCACCACCGAGAAGGCACGCTTACGCGCCTCTATGCGCGGCACGGCTGCGAGGAGCGACTGCGTGTAGGGGTGGTTCGGGTGCCGGAACACCTCCTCGGCCGGCGCCTCCTCGAGCACGCGGCCGAGATACATGATGACGACGCGGTCCGAGAGGTGCTCGACCACGCTGAGATCGTGGCTGATGAAGAGGTAGGTGAGGTCGAGCTCGCGGCGCAGCTTCATGAAGAGATTGAGGATCTGCGCCTGGATCGAGACGTCGAGCGCCGCCACCGCCTCGTCGCAGACGATGAAGTCCGGCTTCACCGCAAGCGCGCGCGCGATTCCGATGCGCTGCCGCTGGCCGCCGGAGAACTGGTGCGGGTAGCGCCGCTTGAAGGCCGGATCGAGGCCGGCGCGGCGGAGTTGCTCGTCAACATAGGCGTCGAAGCCGGCGCGGGTGACGATGCCGTGCACCAGCGGCGCCTCGCCCACGATGTCCGTCACCCTCATGCGCGGGTTGAGCGAGGCGTAGGGGTCCTGGAAGATCATCTGCGTGCGCAGCTTGACCTCCCGCGCCTCCACCGGCGGCAGGGTGGTGATGTCGCGCCCGTCGCGCAGGATGGTGCCGGACGAGGGCGGCAGAATGCCCGCGACCATGCGGCCGAGGGTGGACTTGCCGCAGCCGGACTCACCGACCAGGCCGACCACTTCGCCCTTCCGGATGGAGAGGTCCACGCCGTCCACGGCATGCACCACCTCCTCGCGCACCGGCAGGCCGAGCCGCTTCGCGAGCCTGCCGGCGAAATCAAGCTTCTTCTCGAAGCGACGGGAGACGCCGCGCAGCTCGACCATCGGCGGCGACGGCGTGGCCGCGGCGGAGCGCGGCATGTCCAGCGTGGTGCTGCTCATGCGACGGCCTCCTCCGCGGCTTCGAGATGCGGCCGGAAGCAGCGCACGTCGCGCCCGGGCAGGACCTCGCGCATCGGCGGCTCCTCACGGCAAATGTCGGCGGCGCGCGGGCAGCGGGCGCGGAACGCGCAGCCGGGTGGGAGGTTCAGCAGCGAGGGCGTCATGCCGGGGATCTGGCGCAATGGCTCGCCGCGCCGGTTGCGGCTCGGCACCGAGCCGATCAGGCCGACGGTGTAGGGATGCAGCGGGCGGTCGAGCACCTCGCCCACCTCGCCATGCTCGACGACGCGCCCGGCGTACATCACCGCGATCTCGTCGGCGAGGCCCGCGACGACGGAGAGGTCGTGGGTGATCCAGATCAGGCTCGTGCCGGTCGTCGCCGAAAGCTTCTGCACTTCAGCCAGGATCTGGCCCTGGATGGTCACGTCGAGCGCGGTGGTGGGCTCGTCGGCGATGATGAGATCGGGGCGGTGCAGCAGCGCGATGGCGAT
>JADGHI010000472.1 GCA_019689515.1 Acetobacteraceae bacterium
GGCTCGGTGATGTGTATAAGATAAAGTCGACGTACTCCGCGAGCACCTTCCAGAACGCCGGCGCCGCGGGATCGTCGGGCGCCAGGCGACGTAGCTCCGCGGCATCGCCGGGGGCGATGGCGCCGGACGCGAGCGCGGCTGCGATCCGATGGGTGGCGGTGGCCAGGGGTTTCCGGGGAGCGGCCTCGGCGGCCGGGGCTGGCGCGCCCGCGGCCTCAGGCACGGGAGACGGGTTCATCCGTGCTCCTTTCGGAACGGAGGTAGAGGTGGGGGAAGTGCTTGCGCAACGCGCCGTGGAAGACGCGCTCCGCGGCGGCCACGGCCCGGTAGCGGCGCGTGGCCGGCACCGGCGCGGAGCGGACCGCATCCTCGAGCTGTGCCAGTGCCAGCTCCCTGAGCAGCTCCGCCCAACGGCGCTCGGCCTCGAGGCCGTCCTCGATCTCGGCGTGCTCCCAGAGCTTCTCGAAGAAGCGCTGGTTGACCGCGGCATCGAAGCCGTCCCGCCAGCGGCGCGTGCGGTCGTCCCTGAAATCGATGGTTTCGGGACCGCCCTGGAGGAGCGCGCACAGCGCGGGATGGAGGACCTTCCGGTCCACGGTCGCGGTCTGTTCGACGTGGCGCCGCGCAAGCGCCGCCAGCGCATCGCGTGCCTCCGGCTGCCCCAGGCGATAGCGGATGTGCGCCGGGACGGGGACCGCGCGCTCGTGCAACCCCTCGGTCCTGCCTTGACCACGCACCATCGCGCGGGCCACGAGAAGGAGGGCGTCCCCGTCGGTGGGTCGGACCTGCGCGGCGGCGCCGAGGCGGTACTCGCCGCCGAAGAGGAGCTGGTGGAGCCGCCGGTACGTGAAGCCGGATCCATCCAGGGTGAGCGCGGCCCCGTCGCTCAGCCGGATCGGAGTCCACGGGTCACCCGTGTCACCGGTGTCCTCGGCCGCGGCAATCCGTTTGACCCTCGAGGGGGCGGTGCGCGCGACGATCCCGCCGTCGCCCTCCTGGAGACGCACGCGTCGGCACACCTCGAGGAAGAACGGATCGCAGCGCTGGATCGGGATCGCGGTCAGGCCATCCCAAGGTTCCAGCCAGAGGAGCGCGAGGCCACCCTCAGGGGGGTAGCCGTACCCGCCGGCCAGGAGGCGGGGTCGGTCGCCGAGGAGGATCTCGACGTCGCGACGGAAGCGCGGCCCCCAATGCGGCCCTGGCGCGAAGGCGACGCAGGGGCGGCTGCCGAAGCCGCCGTTCATGCGCACCACGCCGTAATTGTCGCGGCCGGAGAACCCCTGCGTCGTCTGGAGCGACACGAGGGCGTACACCCAGTGCTCGGGCGAGGGCGCCGCCACCCGGGCCATCTTCACGTCGTGGTTCTTGGCGGTGACGAGGACGTCGAGCGCGTCCGGGTGCCGGGTCGGCGCCTTGAAGCCGGTCAGCGTCCCTTCCGGGACGGGCGGCTGGAAGAAGGCGGGGAGCGCCAGGTCGGGCACGACGAGCATCCAGGGCTCGCGCCGTCCGCCGACGAGTGCCGACAGGCGGGCGGCCCACGCTTCCTCCGTCGCCCGCGGCGCGGCCTCGCCGGCGCGATGCGAGGCGAGCGCGGCGAGTTGCACCAGAAACGCGTACCAGGCGTGAAACTGGTGCGGCTGGAGGCCCGGGAAGGCGATCACGTCGTCGGTCCCGAGCCGCGCGAGCACGCCCGGCAGCGTGGCGGCGACGGTGGCACCGTCGGCGGACCTGAGGCGGATCAGCGGCTCACGGAGCAGATCATGCCGGGGCTCAGTCATCGTCCTCCTCGTTGCCGGGCGTAGTCGTGTCGGCCGCCCGGAGCCCCAGGCGGTCATACCGATAGCTGCGTTCGCCGAAGCGGAAGGTGACGACGTCGTCCGCGATCTCGATATCCTCGGGACCGGCATCGGCGGCGGCGCCGCGGACCAGATGGTGGGGGAGGATCAACCGCCGGATGGCCGTGCCGAACGGGCCGGGAATCGGCGTGGAAAACTCCGCGATCCGATCTTCCGCCCCGAGGCGGGTACCGATCCGGGCCCCATCGGCGGGGAAGAGCGCCTCCGGGAAGCGGAGATCCCAGCGGGCGAGGTGGTTGCCGGCGATCCGCACATGCGCCAGGAGCGTCCCCGTGATCCACTGGTCGTGCGTCCTCCAGGCGCCGCCGAGCTCCTCGGCGATGCCATGGAGGGATGCGGGGTGCGTGGCGGCCTCGACCAGCGGCCGGTTCATCCGCGGCAACTCGAGCAGCGGGTTGCGCTCGAGTTCGCGCCACGTCGCTTCCAGCACGCGCAGATCCGGGTAGACGGTTCCGAGGCCGTGCGGCCCACTGGCACGGCCATCCGCGCGGACGAAGCGGGTGAGGTCCCGGTCCGGCGGGACGAGCACCACCACGCGGGGCTGCTCGAAGCCGCATGGGCGCGGTCGACGGTGCCGGTGCAGCCGACCGAGGCGTTGCAGCAGGACGTCCAGCGGGCAGAGATCCGTGAAGAGGAGATCCGCGTCCAGATCCAGGCTCTGCTGCACCGTTTGGGTAGCCACGGCCACACAGGCGGTGGGCGGCGCCGCCCTCCCGAAACACGCCTCGATCACCGCGTCCAGCGCCAGCCGGTCTTCGCGGGCAAAGCGGGCGTGGTGCGGTGCCGGTACGCCGGCGCACCGCAGCAGCGCGACAGCGGTTGGCGGTCGGGCGTCGGCCCCGGCGCCCGGTTCGGCCGCGGCCGACGGCAGTGCCGCAGCCTCCAGTGCCACCTGCGTCTCGATGCACTCGCGCACGGTGTTTCGGATCACCAGGACGCGCGCACCGCTGCGCGCGGCGTCGAGGGCGGCCGCCGCGATCGCCGCGGGATCGGCGGCCAGCGCTGCCAGTTGCACGCGAACGCGACGGTCGGCCGCGGGCGGCAAGGGGATCCGGGCTGTCCTCCCGGTCGGCGGCGCCGCGTGCGTAATCAATGGATACGGCACGGCCTCGGCATCCTCGACCGGCGGCACCGGCGCTCCGCGGCCGGGCGCCAGCAGCCGTTCGCGCGCCGTGGCTCCGAGCGTGGCGGAGAGCAGGAGCGCATGGCCGCCCCCGCCGACGTGGCGCGCCAGCACGGCCTCGAGGATGTGCGTCATGTAGGCATCCGACGCGTGCACCTCGTCGATCACCAGCAGGTGACGGGCGAGCCCGGCGGCGCGCAGGTGCGAATGCGGAACGGCGAGCGCGGAGAGGAGCACCTGATCCACGGTGCCGACCACCACCGCGCCCGCGAGGTAGCGCTTCGGGCTCTCGGCGGCCCACCCGCGGTCGCGCCAGCGTTCGCGGTCATCTTCCGCCCAGAGGACGTCGAAGGGGGCGAGGCGTTGGCCCACGTGGTCGTCCACGGAGAGGTAGCCAGGCACCGCGAGAACGACCGGCGGCGGCGAGTCCGAGCGGGCGAACGCCCGGGCGATCGCCTGGGTCACGCGGCGGTGGATCTGGACGGCCGCGGTCCGCGTCGGCAGCGCGAAATAGAGACCGTCGACCACGCCGGCATGGAACAGGCGGAGGAACCGGGCGAGGGCCGCCTCCGTCTTGCCTGAACCCGTCTCCGCCTCCAGCACCGTCAGACTCCCCGAGGAGGCGACGGGGAGCTCGAGAATCCGGCGCTGCGGCTCGTATGGCGGGTGGTCGGACACCGCCGCGAAGCGCGGCGGCTCGCCGCCGAGACTGCGC
>JADGHI010000473.1 GCA_019689515.1 Acetobacteraceae bacterium
CGTTCTGCCCGTCGCCGTCGAGGGTGGCGATCCAGGTGCCGCGCGCGGCCTTCACGCCGGTCACGATCGCCGCGGACTGCCCGCAGCTCGTGCGGTGGCGCAGGGCGCGGAGCGGCGCGCCCTGGGCGGCGGCTTCCTCCAGCCGCTGCGCCGTGTCGTCGGTGGAGCCGTCGTCCACATAGACGATCTCATGGGCGATCGGGCCGTCCGGGGCGGCCGCCAGCGCCGCGCGGATCTCGGCGATCAGCGGCAGGATGTTCGGCCCCTCGTTGCGCACCGGGACCACGACGGAGAGCAGGGGCGTCGGCGCCGTCGCCGTCGGGACCGGCACGGCGGCGGGCATGGCGGGATCCGGCACGGCGGCCGTGCGGGCGGCAGAGGACTGGGCCGGCGGCGGCGATGCGAGCGGCGCGCGCGACTCCGTGCCTGGCGGGGCGGACATGTGGGCCGGCCGTTAGCAGGGGCCGAGTGGGGGGACAAGCGCGGCGGCGTGCGGGGCCGGAAGGACCGGGCGCACGGGCTGCGCGGAGCGGTGCCGGACCCTATACTCAAACCATGTCCTCTTCCGTTCGTCCGATGCCGTCGGCGCCGCTGCCTTCGGCGCCGCTGCGAGATGCCGCACGCGCCGCGGAGGCCGGCGCCGCGGAGCGCGCCATCGCCCGCTGGCTCCTGCTGGTCGCCGCCATGGTCTGGATCATGGTGGCGCTCGGCGGAGCGACGCGGCTGACCGGGTCCGGCCTGTCCATCATGGAGTGGGCGCCGCTCTCCGGCACCTTGCCGCCGCTGTCCGAGGCCGAGTGGAACCGCCTCTACGAGCTCTACAAGACCATCCCGCAATACGAGCTGGTCAACCGGGGCTTCGGCCTAGAGGGGTTCAAGCAGATCTTCTGGCTGGAGTGGGTGCACCGCTTCTGGGGCCGCCTGATCGGGCTCGCCTATCTGCTGCCGCTGCTGTGGTTCTGGTGGCGCGGGCGCATCCCGGCCGGGCTCGGGCCGCGCCTCCTGCTGCTGCTCGCGCTGGGCGGGATGCAGGGCGTGGTCGGCTGGATCATGGTCGCCTCCGGCTTCGAGCCGGACCGGACGACGGTGTCCCCCTACCGGCTGGTGGTGCATCTGGGCTTCGCGCTGGCGCTCTACGGGGCGCTGCTGTGGACCGCGCTGTCGCTGCTGCGGCCGTCGGCACCGGCGACGGCCGCGGCGGGGAGCGCGCTGCGCCGCTGGGTGTGGGCGACGGCCGGGCTGGCGGCGCTGACCATGCTCGCGGGCGGCTTCGTCGCCGGCATCCGGGCGGGGCTCGACTACAACACCTTCCCGCTGATGGACGGCCGCCTGGTGCCGCAGGGCTATTGGTGGCTCGAGCCCGCCTGGCGGAACCTCACCGAGAATGTGGCGGCGGTGCAGTTCAACCACCGCCTGCTCGCCACGCTGACCCTGCTGGCCGCCGCGGGGACGGCGTATGTGGCGCTGCGGGGCGGTGCCGCGCGGGGCGGCGGGACCGGGGATGCGGCCTTGCTGCGCCGCGCGGCGCTGGGCCTGTTGGGCGCGGTGACGCTGCAATTCGGGCTCGGCGTGGCGACGCTGCTGCTGGTGGTGCCGGTCTGGCTCGGCACGCTGCACCAGGCGGTGGCGGTGCTGGTGCTGACCATGGCGCTGGTCGCGCTGCACGCGCTGCGGCCGGCGCGCGGCAGCGCCGCCGCCCTCGCCACGAAGGCGGGCGCGGGCCCGTGAGCGGAACCGCGGCCCCGCCCACGCATCGGGCCGCGCCGGTGGAACCGGCGCTGCGAACGGTGCTCGACGCGGTGCCGTACCGGATCGTGGTGGTCGATGCCGCGGACCGGGTCGTGCTGGTGAACAGGGCGGTATGGGAAGGGCTCACTCTCGATCCGTCCCTGGCGCCGCCCGGGATGCCCTTCCGCGACTTCGTGCGGCTGGTCGCGTTCCGCGGAATCTACGGGCCGGGCGATCCGGGAGTGCATGCTGATGTGGCCCTGAGGCTCGACCGCAGCACCGTATCGCGACGGGTCATGCGCGACACGGAGGGGCGCGTGTTCGAGATGCATTCGGTCCCGATGGCCGGCGGCGGCTTCGTGATCAGTGCGACGGAGCTCACCGCGCATCTCGCCGCCGAGGCGGAGGCGGTGTCGCGGGCACGGCGCGTGGAGCGGGTGCTCCGGCAGCTGCATGGCGGCGTGGCGCTGTACGATGCCGAGCGGCGGCTGACGCTGTTCAACCCGGCCTACCCCGCACTGCTCGGGCTGGACGAGGGCGCGCTGCGGCCCGGGCTCGGGCTTGCCGAGGTTCTGCGGCTGCTGATTGCGGGCGGCAAGGTTGCCAGCACCGATCCGGATGGGCTGGTGCGCGACCTGGTGGAGTTCGACACGTCGCGGCTGCACGTCGCGCACCGGGAGCGCTCTTCGGGCGAGGCGCTGCGCTTCACCAGCCAGCCGGTGCCGGAGGGCGGGTTCCTCCTCGAGGTGACCGATGTGACCGCGCTGAAGCGCGCCGAGGACGAGGCGCGCCGGCGTGCGGCGCTGCTCGACGGCGTGCTCGAGGCGCTGCCGCAGGGGGTCGCCATCTGGGGCCCGGACCGCCGGCTGGCCCGCGTCAATGCCGCCTATGAACGGATCATGAGCGGCGCGCCGGTCGCGATCGGCGATGGCCTCGAGGAGGTGATCCGCCGCCGCGCCCGGGTCGGCGAGTTCGGTCCCGGCGACCCGGAGGAGATCGCGCGGCGCGAGCTGGCGCGTCCGCTCGACCGGCCGCAGGCGCGGCATCGGGTGCGCCCGGACGGCACGGCGATCGAGGTCCGTACCGCGCCGCTGCCCGACGGCGGCTGGCTGTCGGTCGTGACCGACGTGACGGAGCTGCACCGCGCCGAGGCGGAGGCGCGGCGGCGCGCCGGCATCCTCACCGCCATGCTGGAGAACACCCGGCACGGCATCTGTCTGTTCGACGCCGAGGGCACGGTCGTCGCGGCGAATGCGCTCGCGGCGCGCATGACGGGGCTGTCGCCGGAGGACATGGCGCCGGGCCGCAACATCGCGGAGCTGCGCGCGCTGCAGCTCGAGCGCGGCGAGTTCGGCGAGCCCGAGGCCGCCGCCGCCTGGGTCGCGGCGCGGCCGGCCTTCGGCGAGGGCCCGCGCTACGAGCGCACGCGGCCCGACGGCACGGTGATCGAGGTCACCACCGATCCGACGCCCGATGGCGGATTCGTGCGCACCTATACCGACGTCACCGCCGACCGCCGGGCGCAGGAGGAGCTGCGCCGCGCCAAGGAGGCGGCGGAGGAGGCGAGCCGGGCGAAGTCGCGCTTCCTCGCGATGATGAGCCACGAGCTGCGCACCCCGCTCAACGCCGTGATCGGCTTCTCCGAGGCGCTGCTGGCGCAGCCAGGCGGCGTGCAGGGCGCTGCCGCGCGGGAATACGTGCGCGCGATCCACGACGCCGGCCGCCATCTCCTGTCGCTGATCGAGGATGTGCTGGACGTGGCGCGGGCGGCGACGACGGGGTTCGAGGTCACCGAGGCGCCGCTCGACCCGGCGGCGCTGGCCGCGGAGGTGGCGCGGGTGATGCAGGCGGCCGTGGGGGCGGCGGGGCTCACCCTGACGCTGCAGCTGGAGGCGGGGCTGCCGCGGCTCCGGGCCGACGAGCGGCGCTTGCGCCAGGTGCTGCTCAACCT
>JADGHI010000474.1 GCA_019689515.1 Acetobacteraceae bacterium
GCGGGGGGGTGGGGGCCGGGCGCCGCCCGGGGGGGGGGGCGGGGGGGGGCGCGGCCCGCCTCCCCTCAGCTCAGGCTGCCCGGGTAGTCCTTCCAGACGCTCGGCGAGAGCTGGAGGTGCGTCTCCTTGGGATAGGTCGCCTTCCAGTGCCGCACGCATTCCGCCGCCGTCGGGTTCCACACCCCGGGGTGCCGCAGCGCGTGCGAGAGGAACTCGTCGAGCAATTGCAGCCGGTGGGCCCAGCCGACATGGCGCGGGTGCAGCACCATGTGGAAGTGGCGTCCGCGCCTGTACTGCGCCTCGAACTCCGCGCGCCAGTTGCGGAACAGCGAGTCGGCGTGCTCCAGCCCCGTGCCCTTGGAGGGGAACATCAGGAACCACTGGTCGTCGAAGTGGTAGTAGTAGGGCATCGTCAGGATCGCGCGCCGCGTCGCGAAGTCCGTCACCCACCAGTGCGGGATGTCGTCGGCGAGGCCGTTGCCCATGTACTCGTACCCGGCCTCGATCAGCAGATCCATCGTGTTCGGGCTGATCGTCCCGACCGCGAAGGGGTCGCCCTGGCGCGGCAGCGAGTACCAGCCGACCGGGCGGCTGCCCGTGACCTCGGCGATGATTGCCCCGGTGCGCTCGATGCGCGCCTTCTCCTCGGCGCGGTCGAGGCCGCTCACATCCTCATGGCGGAAGCCGTTGGCGGCGATCTCGTGCCCCTCCGCGGCGAGGCTCCGCAGCGCGTCGGCCTGGATGCGCGCCATCACCGCGGGCACGGCGAAGGTCGCGCGGACTCCGTGCCGCGCCAGCACCGCGCGCAGCCCCGCGAGCCCCTCATGCATGCCGAAATAGGCCGGGCCGGTCGTCAGATCGGCGGCGTGGATTCCCTCCGGCCCCGCGGCGACGCTGAGGTCCACCGTCACGCTGAAGCAGCAGCGCGCGCCGCCCGGCCAGCGGATCTCGGAATCCGCCAGGCTCTTCTCGTCGGAGATGGTGTAGTTCTGCTTCCACGGCATCGGTCGCGTCCCCCTCCCCTCACGCCGCGCTGCGCGGCGGGTGGTTCGCGAGGCAATGCCGCGCCACCTCCTCGCAGGTCGGGAACCACACGCCGGGCAGACGCTTCATCCGCTGGATCAGCCGCTCCAGCATGGCGATGCGCAGCGCGCGGCCGGAGACGAAGGGGTGCAGGCAGATGTTCAGGTATCCCCCCTCCTGCTGGTACTGCTGCCAGAAGGCATTCCACCACAGCTCCTCGACCCGGTCGGTGTCGCTGATGCGCTGCGCCGGGTTGGAACTGCCGAGCCAGGCGAAGCTGTAGTACATCGCGTCGTCGATGTTGTAGTGGAACGGGATGTTCAGCAGGCGGCTGCGCCGCTCCGCATCCCATACGTAATAGGGCCGGTGGCTGGCGTGGCCGTGTGAATTGTAGAGGAATCCCTCCTCCACCAGCAGCGCCTGGGTGTGCCAGCTCCGCGTACCATAGGGACGACGACCGGTCACGGATTCCAGCGCCGTCATCGTCTTGCGCAGGTGGTCGCGCTCCAGCGCCGGGTCCTTCGGCACATGGTGCTCCCACATGTGGTCGGCGACCTCGTGCCCGCTACGCGCCGCGGCCCGCAGCGAGTCCGGGTAGAGCTCGCAGATCCGGCCCGGCGTGAAGAAGGTGGCCTTCACGCCGTAGGTGTCGAATAGCTCGATCAGCCGCCAGATGCCGACACGGCCGCCGAACTCGCCCTTGGCGAGCTGCATCGGCGGCTCGTTGAGCAGCCGGCGCAACAGCATCGCGTCGAAATCGGCGGTGAAGTTCACCGCGATGCGCACGCCCTCGGGCCAGCGCAGATCGGTGATCGGCTCGTGGCGGGCGTCGTAGTCGCGGGCGACCTTGACGAGATCGTCGATCTCGCGGTCCAGCGTATCGGCTGCTGCTGTCATGACGGTGTGCACAAGCCCCTGCGGCTTGGGCGCGGGCGGGGGCGGAATGCCCCCGTCGCGGCCTCAACCCTTCTCGATGTTCCAGTAGAACAAGGCCGGCCCGGGTAGCAAGCCACGCAGCGACCGCCGGTGCGCGATCACGCTGCGATACTGGCCAAGCGGAATCTGCGTCACCGTCTCGATGTGCACCTTCTCGAGCTGCTTCAGGATCTGCCTGCGCTTCTCCGGGTCGGTCTCGAAGGTCCAGGCGCGCGTCAGGTCGCCCACGCGCCGATCGCAGGGCCAGCCGAACCAGGCGTCATCGCAGTGCCGGACGAAGGTATTGAGCAGGGGGTTCGCGATGCCCGTGATCGTCGCGTTGGTGACGAAGATGTTCCACCCGCCCTGCTGCGGCGACGAACGCGAACTGCGGCGCTGCACCAGCGCGCTCCAGTCCATCGCCTGCAAATCCACCGTCGCGCCGATCTTGCGCAGCGCCTCCGCGATCAGCAGCGCGCCCGGATGCAGCGTCGCGTTGTCGGCCGGATCGAGCACCACGATCGGCCGCCCGTCATAGCCCGCCGAACGGAGCATCGCCGCGCCCTTCGCCGGGTCATGAGGCTCCCACCCCAGCGTCTCGAATTGCGGCGGATCGTCCGGAAGGCAGCCGAATACCGCGGCGCACTCGCGCCAGAGCGTCCCCTCGCCCACCGTGCCCGACATGAAGTCCGACTGCTTCACCGCTGCCATCAGCGCCCGCCGCGCCTCGACCTTGTCGAAGGGCGGATGCAGGTGATTGATCACGCAGAACAGGATGTAGCCCAGCGGGTCGTTCGGCGTGACCACGACGTCGCGCGAGCGGCGCATGCGCGCCACCAGGTCGGGCGCGGGCGATTCGAGCAGGTCGAACTCGCCGGTGAGCAGGCCGTTCATCGCCGTCGCCGCGTCCGGCGTGTAGAGCGACTCCACGCGGTCGATCTTCACCACCTTGCCGCCCGCGGCCTGGCTCGCCGGCTCGTCGCGCGGCACGTAGCGCTGGAATTTCTCGTACACCACCTTCACGCCCGGCACCCACTCCTCGCGGAGGAAGCGGAAGGGGCCGGAGCCGATCGCCTCCGTGACCGCCTGGTTCGGGTCGGTGCGCGCGAGCCGCTCGGGCATCATGAACGGCACGTTGCTGTCGATCTTGCCGAGCGCCTCGAGCACGAAGCCGACACGCTGCTTCAGCCTCAGCCGGAAGGTGCGCTCGTCCACCGCCTCCAGCGAGTCCGTCACCGCCATCAAAGCGCGCCCCATCCCGTCGCGGGCACCCCAGCGCCGGATCGAGGCGACACAGTCCGCGGCGCGTACCGGCGTGTCGTCGTGCCACATCAGGCCGGGGCGGAGCTGGAAGGTCCAGGTCAGCCCGTCCCCGCTCGCCTCATACCCGCCGACCATCTGCGGCTGTGGCCGGTTCTGCGCGTCGAGCGCGAACAGCGTGTCCCAGACCAGATATCCGTGGTTCCGGGTGATGTACGCCGTCGTCCAGATCGGATCGAGCGCTCGGAGGTCGCCGATCGGCACGGAGCGGACGACCTTGCGCCCCTCCTGCGCCGCCGCCTCGCGCGTCGCCTGGGACAGCAGCGCCGGTGCGGCGACCGCCCCCTGCAGCAGAGCCCTACGCCGGATGCCCATCGGAATGCCTCCCCGGGGCGATAATGCTTGGCAAACACAGCATAGGCCCCGGCCTGCGGCGGCATCAACGCCCGCTGCTCAGGCGG
>JADGHI010000475.1 GCA_019689515.1 Acetobacteraceae bacterium
CTGCAGCAGAGCCCTACGCCGGATGCCCATCGGAATGCCTCCCCGGGGCGGTAATGCTTGGCAAACACAGCATAGGCCCCGGCCTGCGGCGGCATCAACGCCCGCTGCTCAGGCGGCGGGCGGCGGCGCGAAGCCCGGGGGCACTTCGAGGTCCGGACGCTCGGCGAACAGCCGAGCCCAGGCGCGGCGCGCGATCCGATCGGCCTCCCGCACGATCGCCGCCTCGTCCATGGTCAGCACCCGGCCGTCGCGCATGATCCAGCGCCCGTCCACCATCACGGACTCCACATCCGCCGCCTGGCCCTGGTGGACGAAATCGGAGACGATGCGCAGCCGCGGCACCAGGTGCGGCCGGTCCGTGCGGATCACGATCAGGTCGGCGAGGTTCCCGGGCGCCAGCCATCCGCCGTCCGCGATGCCCATCGCCCGGTAGCCGTTGCGCGTCGCCCAGCGCAGCGCCTCCTCCGGCGTGGGGTGGCGGCCATCCTGGCGCCGCACGCGCTCCATGAACAGGCCGGTGCGCATCACCTCGACCATGTCCTCGGCCATGTTGTCCGAGCCCATGCCGATGTTGCAGCCCGCCGCCTCCAGCACCGAGATCCGCGGAGACAGCCCGCGCCGTGCAGCGATGGCGGAGTTGAACGCCACCGAGGCGCGCGCCCGACCGAGCAGTCGCTCCTCGCGGTGCTCCATGCAGCGGCAATGCGCCGCCACCAGGCGCTCATGCAGGAAGTCGAGGCTCGCGAGGTACTCCGTCGGCAACATCCCGCCCCGGTGCGCCTGAACCGCCGCGACCTCGCCCCAGATCTGGTTGAGATGCACGGTGCAGATGGTGCCGAGCTTCTCCTGGAGGTCCCGCAGCTTCCGCAGCAGCCCGGGCGTGCACATGTCGGGCGCCCAGGCGGCGACGCCTACCGTGATCCGCCCCTCCCCCGCGCCGTGCCACCGCGCGTGCAGCCGCGCGATGCGCTCGAGCCCCGCCTCGCCGAGCCGTTCGTCCGCGACGAACGGCCCAGGATCGCCGATGCCGGCTCCGGCGCGGTCCCAAGCGCGTTCGGCGAGCAGCATGCGTAGGCCGGTGTCCACCATCTGCTGCGCGTAGTTCGCGATGTTCGCGCCGTCCTCGAGCACTGCGGTCGTGCCGCTGCGGATCGCCTCCAGCGCGCCGAGCTGGCACATCACCGCGCCCTCCTCCGCCGATAGGCGCGGCAGCGGCAACGGCGAGAGGCCGCCGCAGAAGGGCGGCACATGGGGCGGCGAGAGGTCCTCGAACACGCCGCGCGCCAGGGTCATGCCGAGGTGGGTGTGGATGTTGGCGAAGCCGGGCAGCACGGCCCGGTCGCGCCCATCCACCAGGTCCGCCCCCGGGAAGCGCGCGCGGACCGCCTCGCTCGGCCCGACCGCGGCGATGCGGTTGCCCTCGATGGCGATAGCGCCATCGTGGTGGATGGTGCCGGCGTCGTCGCCGGTGACGACGGTGGTGCTGTGGATGACGATCGCCATGACGCGCCCCTCCTTCCGCCGAGGACGGGGCCAGCTTAAGCCGACTCCGCGCCCACGCCAGCCGGCGCGGGCGGTCCCGGGTCAGTCGAAGTCCGCCGCCAGCGCCTCGCGCACCCGCTCCGGCACCACCGCCATGTGGCTGTAGTTCGGGTGCCGCAACCCGAGCACCACCTGCGCCCCCGGCGTGCGGAACGCTGCGACCTGCGCATCGGTGAAGGGGAAGTGCACGAACTGCACGGAGGAGGCCTTGCCCTCCGCCGTGGTGCGATCCTGGTCCGTCTCCGGCACGCCAGCGATGGTCTCGCCGCCGAGCATCAGGAACGCCGTCTCCTCGATGCCACCAAGTGTGCCGAGGATGCGCTTGCGCCGAACCGGGTCGTCGATCTCGATCATGAAGGTCGCGACCAGCTCGCGCCCCTTCGGGATCAGCGGGTTGTAGGCGGCGAGCTCGTCCGGCACCTGCTCCGGCCCGCCCTTCTCGATCCAGACCATCTCGTGGACCTGCAGCCACATGGTCTCGTAGTTCTCGAAGTAGAAGGTGACGTGCGGCCCGACCTCGACGCGGCGGTTCCGCTTCAGCGCCGCGATGCGCCGGCGCTCCGCGGCGCGGACCTTG
This sequence comes from Acetobacteraceae bacterium, assembly GCA_019689515.1. Lineage (GTDB taxonomy): Bacteria > Pseudomonadota > Alphaproteobacteria > Acetobacterales > Acetobacteraceae > Caldovatus. The sequence goes on from JADGHI010000475.1 coordinate 2,120, forward strand.
GCGTACTCCGCCATCGGCAGGATGTCGGCCTCGGTCAGCGCGTACCGGCGGATGGACTGCGTCGTCATGGCGCGGTTGCTCCCTGAACATCGCCGCCGCCGAGCCCGTAGGCGCGGGCGAGAAGCTGGATCGGGTGGCGGATCAGCTCCGGCTTCGCCTGCGCCTCGCCGCCCCCGCCGAGCCGCTCGATGCCCTGCATGATGTGCACCCCGGCCAGCGGGCATTCGGAGGTGACATAGGCCTTCCCTGCCTCGCGCGCCTGGCGCGCGACGGGACGGCCGACCTTCAGCGCGGTCTCGAAATTCGCCTTCTTGAACCCCCAGGCGCCGCCATGGCCGGAGCAGCGCTCGATCACCTGCACATCGGCGCCCGGGATCAGGCGCAACATCTCCGCGGCCTTCTGCCCCATGTTCTGCGCCCGCGCGTGGCAGGCCATGTGCAGCGCCATGCCGCCCTCGACCGGCTTGAGCCCCGGCGCCAGTCCCTCCTTGCGCGCGATGTCCACGACGTACTCGGAGAGATCGAAGGTGGCCTCCGCCAGACGCTTCACCTCGCGGTCGTCTGGCAGGATCAGCGGCCACTCGAATTTCAGCATCAGCGCGCAGGAGGGGACGAGCGCGACAATATCGTAGCCCTTCTCGATCCAGGGCAGGAGCGCCCCGGCGACCTCTCGTGCCGCCTCCGCGACCTCGCCGATCAGGCCCTGCTCGAGGTTCGGCATGCCGCAGCAGCGCGGATGCACCACCTCGGTCTCCACGCCGTTCTTCGCCAGCACGGCCCGCGCGGCGAGGCCAGGATCGGGATCGTTGTAGTTGGTGAAGCAGGTGGCGTAGAGCACCGCCTTGCGCCGCCCATGGGCGGGCGCGTCGCGGTTCACCGCCGGCGCTTCCTTCCGGGCCCGCGCGACCAGGCTCCTGCCCGCATAGCGCGGCAGCTCCGCCTCGCGGTGCAGTCCCATGCGGCTCTCGAGCAGCGTGCGCCCGCGCGCATTGCCGCGGTCCGTCATCCAGTTCGCGACCGGCGCGGCGAGCCCGGCGAGCTTCGCATTGCGGTCGGTCTTCGCCAGCTCCCGATCCACGAAGGGCACGCCCTTCGCCTGCGCCTCCATCGCCCGGTAGCGCAGCATCAGGTGCGGGAAGTCGAGGTCGAATTCGTGCGGCGGGACGTAGGGGCACTTCGTCAGGAAGCACATGTCGCAGAGCGTGCAGGCGTCCACGACCTGCTTGAAGTCCTTGCTGTCCACCGAATCCAGCTCGCCCGTCTTCGACTCGTCGATCAGGTCGAACAGGCGGGGGAAGCTGTCGCACAGATTGAAGCAGCGGCGGCAGCCGTGGCAGATGTCGAACACGCGCCGCATCTCGGCGTCGAGCTTCGCGGGGTCGGTGAAGTCCGGGTCCCGCCAGGCGAGCGGGCGCCGCACCGGCGCCTCAAGGCTGCCTTCGCGCATGACTCCTCACGTCTCGGTCGTGCCGCTGGATGGCAAGGCGCGGGCGGGTCGCGGGGGGTGCAGCCTCGCCCCGCCCGTCCGC
>JADGHI010000476.1 GCA_019689515.1 Acetobacteraceae bacterium
CATCGCCACACGCTACGACCGCCTCGCCCGCAACTACCTCGGCGCACTCGCCCTCGTCGCCACCGTCGCAGAGTGGGCCAAATGAGTCCCCTACCTAGGTGCCGGTGGAGGAGATGGCCCTGAGCATCTGGTCGCCACGGACCCTCGGCTCGGTCATCGACTATGTCGCGCGCAATCTGCCCCAGGACTTGGTCCGCCTTCAGGTCACCGTGGCCCGGGCCTGCGAGGCGCAGATACCCGACGCCGCGCAAGTCCGGGTCGGGGGTCCAGCGGCGCTTCTGCGACGATCTGTCCCAGCGCGCCTACTTGGCCGCCGGGGACCGGGACCGCGGGGTGCCCCTCGACCGCGCCTTGGAGGATGTCGAGTTGCGGACGCGGCCGCAGTTCTGTGCGGACGCCGCCGCGGTCATCCTGATGATGGACTACGACGCGCCCCGCCGCGCGCCGCAGCGGGTGGCGCGGGACGTGCTGGCCCAGTGCATGCGCGCCGGAGAAGTGGAGGTCTGCTGAGCCCGGATTGCGACCGGATCGCGACTCCTGGGGATCGCGCGCTCGGTCGCAGCGGGCGCAGCGAAGGCCTTGGGCGCCGCCGACGCGGCCGGTCGCGGTGCGCGAGAAGCAGCGTTCCGATACGACCGACCACCAGCGCGCGGTTGCCGTAGCGCGCTGGTCCGCGCCGGCCCGGTGCACGGGCCGGCGGCCGCTGGCGCCCGCTATGCGGCTCCCCCCCGCCGCCGTGACCAAGTCGGGGATCTATTCGGATCACCGGTGCCGGTCGTGCCTTGCGCTATCCGGCCTTCTGTCCCCCAATCGCCACACGAATAGAATATGGGGGAGGAAGGTCATGCATCCTGGCCGCCGCGACCTGTTGGCCGCGTCGCTCATCCTGGGCACGCCCGCCGCCTCTCGGGCGCAGGCGCCGGACTGGCCCCGCGCGCGGTCGATCCGCCTCATCGTCCCGTTCCCTGCCGGCGGGCCGACCGACGCCATCGCAAGGCTGCTTGCCGCGCCGATGGGCCAGACCGTCGGCCAGACCATCGTCGTTGAGAACCGCGCCGGCGCCGGCGGCAACGTCGGCGCCGAGGCGGCGGCGCGGGCGGAACCGGACGGCTACACCATCGTGGTCACCTCGATCGCCACCCACGGCATCGGCCCGGCGCTCTACCCGCGGCTGCCCTTCGATCCGGTGCGGGATTTCGCCTCGATCGGGATGCTGCACGTCTCGCCCTTGGTGGTGGCGGTGCGGCCGGACTTCGCCGCGCGCAGCCTGGCGGAGCTGGTGCGCATGGCGCAGGCGCGGCCGGGGGAGATCGGCTACGCCACCTCGGGCAACGGTACCTCGCCGCACGCGGCGGGCGAGATGTTCGCCGGCCGGGCTGGGATCCGCTGGCAGCACGTGCCCTACCGCGGCAGCGCGCCGGCGATCACCGACGTGTTGGCCGGCAACGTCCCAGTGCTGATCGACAACCTGATCTCGACCGTCGAGCACATCCGCGCGGGGCGGCTGCGCGCCCTGGCGGTGACGACGGCGGAGCGCTCCCCGCTGCTGCCGGACGTGCCGACGGTGGCGGAGCAGGGCTTCGCGGGCTACGCAGCGGCGTCCTGGATGGCGCTGGCGGCGCCGGCGCGCACGCCGCCGGCAGTGATCGCCGCGCTGAACGCCGCGCTGAACGCGGCGCTGGCGCAGGCGGAGGTGCGGCGGGGGCTGCTGGCGCTGGGCGCGGTGCCGGTCGGCGGCAGCCCGGCGGAGCTCGACGCCTTCGTCCAGGCGGAGCTGGCGAAATGGGCGGCGGTGGTGCGGCAGTCCGGGATGCGGCTGGACTGACCGAGGGCGCCCGCGCCGCGGTCCTGATCCCGCTCGGCGGCGGCACCGTCGGCGATGCCTCGGCCGTGACCCACTTCTTCAACCGCTTCGCCGCCGGCTTCCGGCTGGTCAGCACCGGGCGGTAGAGGCCCGACTCGTTGACCATCGCCATTTCCTGCGGGCCGCCAGGGGTCGTCATACTGTGATGTCCCCTTTTCGTCGTCATCGAGCGGCGCCAGAAGCCGGCGTGGCTCCGCGATGCCGAGGACCGCGCAGACATCGGCGTGCACGAACCACGGTTCGCCGCCGAATTCGATCGCCCGGACCGCCGCGCGCTCGAAGCTGAAGTCGTAGGGCACAAGGTTGCTCATGCCGCATTCGCCCCCCTCTCGGCCTCCGCCTCGGCCTGGCCGGGGCGCACGTAGGCGCGCCCTCACCGCAGTGTGCTTGGCCGTGCGGCCTGGTCGGGCGCGGACATACGGATAGCGAACGCCATCCTCGCTCGGCGACGCATCGGCAGATCGGGATGCCAAGCTCGCCGGGAGTGGCGCGGTGGCAACGTCCGGGAGCACCTGGGCTGATGGATCGTGCTCATCGAGGCCGACGCCGTATTCAGCCCACCCGATGAGACACGGCACCGGCGGAGCGGCCGCGTGACGGAAGCACGCGGGTCCGCACCGCCGAGCTGCGCTTCGAGGCCAGAGGGGTTTGCTGGCTTTGTGAGGCGCTCCGGCACGCCGGCGTGCTCTCCAAGTATGCGCACGGCCGCACCAACGACATCTCGCCACCCGTGATCATCCCGCGCGACAAGCCCGGATCGGCGCTGGACCGGCTCCCGCGGGCGCTGTTCGCGGGCGCTGTTCGGCCGTCGCTCGACACCAGCGCGTCCTGCCACTGAGCCCGCAAGTCGCCTCGATGCTGCTGCGGCCGCGCGGCAGGTGCCGTGGGGGCTGTGGGCAGAGGTCCCGGTACGGACCTGTCGCCTTCTGGCCGTTCCATGTACCGTCCGAGGCGCAGGGGCGGCGAGGGGTACGGAGGATCTTGGCAGGTGAAGCGCATTGCAGCTTCGGCCACGCTGCCGCAATCTGGGCCCGTCGAGCCAAGGGAGGAACGTGATGCGCCTCGTCAATGGGACGCCGGTGCGCGAGACGCTGGACGAACTCTTGGAACCCAGCGTCACTGCCCTGCTGCTCGTGGACGTTCAGAACGACTTCTGCCATCCGGCTGGCCATTTCGCCCGGCACAGGCGGGATATCTCCCATATCGAGGCCACCCTGCCGGCCATACGCCGCCTCGTCACCGGCGCGCAGGCGCTCGGCATCCCGACCGTCTTCATCCGCCAGTGCACTTTGCCGGACGGTGCGAGCGACTCGCCGGCCTGGCTGCGCTTCAAGACGCGCGACGGCAAGTCGCCCGAGTACACGCTACGCGGGAGCTGGGGCTGGGAGTTGGTGGACGGCCTCCGTCCCGGCCCTGGTGACACGGAGCTGGAGAAATTCCGCCCCGACGCCTTCGTCCGCACCGACCTGGAGCGGCGCCTGCGCGCCATGGGCGTCGAAAGCGTCGTGGTCGCCGGCACGACAACGGAAGGTTGCGTGGAATCCACCGTCCGCGGCGCCTCCTACCACGATTTCTACGTAGTCGTGGCGGAGGATGCCGTCTGCTCGACCAACCCCACGCTGCACGCGGGCTCGATGCGGCTGTTCGAGGCGCGCTACCCGCTGGCGCGCGTGGACGACATCCTCGAACGCTGGCGCCGCGCGCCGCGCCGGAGTCCGCCGCAGGGGGCCGCCGAAGCCGGGCGGGCCGCCGCCGAATGAGCGGCGCGCGGG
>JADGHI010000477.1 GCA_019689515.1 Acetobacteraceae bacterium
ATGCGCGTCACGCCGCCGGAGGAGGAATTCGCCTACATCTGACGCGTGCCGCCGCCGCTGCCCGCGGCGAGCGGCACTGCGGCGAGGCCGAGGAAGATCGTCCCCGCCACGGCATTCAGCCAGCGCCCCGCCGCGCCCGAACCCGCGCGTGCGAGGCGCGAGGCGGCGCGGTCCGCCGTCTCGATCACCAGGGCGAAGAAGGGCAGGGCCATCAGCGGCAGCAGTGGGCCGAGCAGCAGCATCTGCACCCAGGCCGGCGCCCGGTCAGGCGCCACGAATTGCGGCAGGAAGGCGAGGTAGAACAGCGCCACCTTGGGGTTGAGCAGGTTGGTCAGCATCCCCTGCAGGAAGGCCCGCCGCGCCGGCGCCGCCGGCCGCATCGCTCCGCCGCCCTCGCCGCGCCAGGCCGCGCGCAGCGCGCCAATGCCGAGCCAGGCGAGATAGGCCGCACCGGCGAGGCGCACCGCGTCGAACACCCCCGGCGCGGCGGCGAGCAGCGCCGCGAGGCCGGTGACCGTGGCGAGGATGTGCATGCCCGCACCGCTGACGATCCCGGCCGTCGCCATCCAGCCGTGCCGCCGTCCGCCGGCGAGGGTCTGGCCGAGCACGAACATCGTATCCGGCCCCGGGATGAGGATCAGCACCCAGGCGGCGGCGAGGTAGGCGACGAAGAGATGCGGATCGAGCGGCATGGGGACAGGGTGCGCGATCCACCGCCTTCAGGAAAACGAATAGTGCTGAACCCTGATATCAGAGAAGATGATGGGTAGCGGTCAGGCCAGCCCCGCCATCTTCCGCCATTCCTCCTCGCTCAGCGTCCGCACGCCGAGTTCCGCCGCCTTCTTCGCCTTGCTGCCGGCGTCGGCGCCGACGACGACGAAATCGGTCCGTTTCGATACGCTCTTCGTCACCTTCGCGCCGAGCCGTTCGGCCAGGTGCTCCGCCTCGTCGCGCGTCATCGTCTCCAGCGTGCCGGTGAAGACGATCGTCTTGCCGGCCACCGGCGAATCGCCGTCGCCATAGGCCGGCGCGTCCTCCGGCGTCACCTCGCGCGCGAGATCGTCCAGCGCCTCGAGGTTGCGCGGCTCTGAGAAGAACGCCTCGAGCTCCGCCGCGATCGCGGGGCCGATGCCCTGGATGCCCTCCAGTTCCTCGCGCGCCTCCGATTCCTTCTGCGTCGCCTCGATCATGCGCGCGCGCCAGTTCGCGAAGGAATGGTAGTGGCGGGCGAGCAGCTTCGCGTTCGCCTCGCCGATGCGGCGGATGCCGAGGGCGAAGATGAAGCGCTCCAGCGGCACGCGCCGCCGTGCCTCGATGGCGGCGAGCAGGTTGGCGACCTTCTTCGCCTCCGCGCCCTTCTTCGTCTTCGCGCCCCAGCCCTCCCAGCTCCGCATGCGGTCGGCGTGGCGGGCGAGGCGGAAGATGTCGGCGGGGCTCCGCACCAGGCCCTCGTCGTAGAGCTTCTGGATGTTCTCCGCGCCAAGGCCCTCGATGTCCATCGCGTTGCGGCTGCAGAAGTGGATCAGCCGCTCGACGGCCTGAGCCGGGCAGGTGAGGCCGCCGGTGCAGCGGCGCACCACCTCGCCCTCGGGCCGCACGGCGTGGCTGCCGCAGGCGGGGCAGCGGTCGGGGAAGACGAAGGGCTTGGCGTCCTTCGGCCGCTTCTCCAGGACCACGCCGACGATCTGCGGGATCACGTCGCCGGCGCGCTGGAGGATGACCGTGTCGCCGACGCGCACGTCCTTGCGCGCGATCTCGTCCTCGTTGTGCAGGCTGGCGTGCTGCACGATCACGCCGCCGACATTCACCGGCTCCATCACCGCGCGCGGGGTCAGCGCCCCGGTGCGGCCGACCTGGATCTCGATGCGCAGCAGCTTCGTCGTCGCCTGCTCGGCCGGGAACTTCCACGCGATCGCCCAGCGCGGCGCGCGGCCGACGAAGCCGAGGCGGTCCTGCCAGTCCAGCCGGTCCAGCTTGTACACCACGCCGTCGATGTCGTAGGGGAGCGAGGCGCGCCGATCCGCCATCTCGCGCTGGAACGCCTCCGCCTCACGCTCGTCCTCGATGCGGCGGGAGAGCGGGTTGACCGGGAAGCCCCAGTCGCGCAGGCGCTCGAGATAGCTCCAGTGCGTCTCCGCCGGCCGTTCGCTCGCCGCGCCCATGCCGTAGGCGAAGAATTTCAGCGGCCGCTGCGCCGTGATCCGCGGGTCGAGCTGGCGCAGCGACCCGGCCGCGGCGTTGCGCGGGTTGGCGAAGACGCGCACGCCCTTCGCGCCGGCCGCCACGCGCTCCGCCTGCTGCGCGTTGAAGGCAAGGAATTCCGCCTTCTCCATGAACACCTCGCCGCGGATCTCGATCCGCGCCGGATGGCCGCTGCCCTTCATCCGCTGCGGCAGGTCGCGCAGGGTCCGGAGGTTCGCGGTGACGTCCTCGCCCTCCGTGCCGTCGCCCCGCGTCGCGCCGCGCACGAAGCGGCCCTCCTCGTAGACGAGGTTGACCGAGAGGCCGTCGATCTTCGGCTCGGCGACGAAGCAGAGGCGCTCGTCGGCGGGCAGGCCGAGGAAGCGGCGGATGCGCGCGCAGAAATCCTCGAAGTCCGCGGCATTGAAGACGTTGTCGAGGCTGAGCATCGGCACGCCGTGGCGCACCTTGCCGAACTGCTCCGCCGGCTCGCCGCCCGGGCGGCGCGAGGGGCTGTCCTCCCGCACCAGTTCCGGGAAGCGCGCCTCGATCGCGGCGTTGCGGCGGACCAGCGCATCGTACTCGGCGTCCGTGATCTCCGGGGCGTCGAGCACGTAGTAGGCGTGGTCGTGGTGCGCGATCTCGCGCGCGAGCGCGGCGAGCTCCTCGGCGGCCTCCTCCTCCGTCAGCGCCTCGACGGGACGTGCGCGCAGCGAGTCCGCGTTCATGGCGCGGAGGCCTCCGCGGCCAAGCGCCGGAAGTGGTCCTCGGTGCAGGCGAAGGCGAGGACCGGCTCGCCGTGGCCGCCGAGGCGGCGGTAGAAGGCGCGGGCCTCCGCGTTTGCCGGCCGCGCGGTCCACCAGAGATGCGCGGCGCCGCGCTCCCGCCCGGCCGCCGCCGCCGCCGCCATCAGCGCCCGGCCGACGCCGCGGCGGCGATGCGCGGGGGCCACGTAGAGGTCGCCGATGTAGAGGCCGCGCTCGGCATAGTTCGTCTCGTAGGTCATGTGGGCAGTGGCGTAGCCGATCAGGGTGCCGTCGGGCGCCTCGGCGACCAGCAGCAGGCCGGCGGGGCGCTCGCCCAGGAAGTCTCGCGCGACAGTCCCGGGCGTGAACAGGCCGGTGCGCTCGTTCTCCTCCTCCGCATTCAGCGCGGCGGCGAGCGCTGCGACCGCGGGCTCGTCGCCCGGCCGCCCGGCGCGGACGCGCACGGCGCTCACGCGGGCCTCGTCAGCAGGCTGTCGGCGGCGGCGCGTGCTGCATCGGTCACGCGCTCACCGGCCAGCATGCGGGCGATCTCCTCGCGCCGTGCCGGTCCGTCGAGGGGCTGCACCAGCGTCGCGGCGCGCTCGCCGCGCACCGTCTTGGCGACGCGGAAATGGCGGTCGCCGCGCGCCGCGACCTGCGGCGAGTGGGTCACCACGAGGACCTGCAGCCGCTCGGCGACGC
>JADGHI010000478.1 GCA_019689515.1 Acetobacteraceae bacterium
CGGCGATGCCGGATGGCGCCGCCGCCGTCGCCGCGCCGCTCGCCCGCGGCGCCAGCGCTGCCCCCGTCCCTGGGGTGGCCGAGGCAGATCCGGCGGCAATCCTCGGGGGCGCGGGGCGCCGGGCCGCCGCAGCGAAGGGCGAGGCTCCCTCGGAGCCGCTGCCACCGCGCAGCGCCGCGGCGCGCATCGCCGCCGCACCCGCCGTCGCCGCCCGCGGCGCGGACGGGTCGCGCCGGATCGGGCTCGGCCGCGCCGGCAGGTTCAGCCGGTGCGCCTTGCCGACGACGGCGTTCTTCGAGATCCCCATCCGGCGACCGATCTCAGCCGTGGACAATCCCTCCGCCCACAGCGCGCGAAGCCTGTCGATCGCCTCGACCGACCACTCCATGGCAGGTCTCCCTGATCCCCCCAACTACAAAATACGGTAGGGGAACGCCGGCTGCCTCCACAAGTTCTGGATGCCGGGTTGGGCGCGAAAAGTTGTGGAAAACCCATGATCCGCCTCGGATTCGGGGCGGATCGGCAGGCGGGCGCCGCGGCGCCGCGCCCGCGCCTCAGAACAGCAGCCCCTTGCGCAGCATGCCGTGCACGCCCTTCTCGCCGTTCACGGTCTGCGTGACGCGGAAATCCACCGCCAGGGAGCAGAACTGGTAGGCGTCCTCGGGAGAAAGGTTCGTGCGCGCGACGATGAAGGCGATCATCTCGCGCAGCGCCTGCTTCATGGCGAGGTCGAGGTCCTCGTTCATCCCCATGCTGATGTAGTGCGTCGGCGTCTCCGCGCGCGGGAAGCGCAGCACGGGGTCGCGCGGACCGCCGCCCTTCTCGAGCGTCAGGCGGAAATGGCCGGTCAGGCACATCTCCAGCGCGTTGATGCAGACCTCGCCGTCGCCCTGCACACCATGCCCGTCACCGGCGGAGAACAGCGCGCCCTCGGTCCACACCGGCAGCCACAGCGTCGCGCCCTCAGTCAGTTCCTTGTTGTCGAGGTTGCCGCCATGCGCGCGCGGCTCCTTGGTGTTGATCCGGCCCCAGTCGAGCGGCGGGGCGACGCCCATCACGCCGAAGAAGGGCGCGAGGTGCAGCTCCATCCCCCCTTTCTGCGGGCCGAAGGGGAGCCGGCAGACCCGCCGCTCGCGGTCCACCGGGATGTGCAGCATGCGGCGGTAAGGGAAGTCCTCGGGCAGGGTGCCGGCGAGCGGACGGAAGCCGCAATAGCCCCAGTCGGCGCCGAGCTCGATCTTCTCGATGTCCACGCGCAGCGCGTCGCCCGGCTCGGCCCCCTCGACCGCGACGGGCCCGGTGAGCATGTGCGCGCCGAGCCGCGGGCAGGCGGCGTGGATGCGCGGCAGGGCGGGGTGGACGGCGAGCATGGCCTCGCGTGGCGGCATCGCCTCCGGCGGGCCGGAGACGCATTCGAGGACGACGAGATCCCCGGAGGCGACGGTGGCCACCGGCGGGAAGGTCGCGTCGAACGCACCCCAGCGGACCGTCTCGGGCGTGGCCGGGATGTGGTGGGTCTCGGGCATGGCGGCCTCCTCGTGGCAAAGCTGCCCCGTTGCGAGGGTGCCCCGAAGCCGCCGCGAAGGAAAGCGAGGGCACGGCGGGGCAGACCCGCGCAGCGGCGGCGGCGTGGCGCTCATCGCTCCTGCTGCTGCAGCCGCTCGTTCAGCACCGCCTGATCCCGCGGGCAGACGCGTGAGAGGCGGTCGTACTCCGCCGGCGTGTCGATCGCGCGGTGCTCCCGCTCGCGCTCCGCCCGCATCGCCGCGAGCGCCGGCTCGATCGCCCGGCGGAGCTGCTCCTGCAAGGCGGCAACCGCGCCCTCCACATCGGGCGCGCGTGCCGCCGCCCGCGCCGCCCATGCCTCCACGGCCGCCTCCAATCGCCGGGCCGCGTTGCGCAGGGCGCGCCGGTTCACCGCGACGTGGCGCCGCTCATGCGCCAGCACCTCGCGCCACAGGCAGCCGCCCTCCGGGATCTCGCGCGCGAGGCGCATCACGTGCTCGGCGTGCACGAGGTGCAGCGTGACGCTGCCGGGCACCGCGCAGACCGGCCCGCCGTCCGGCGCGCGGGCGTAGTGCGCGGTGATCTCGCTGCGCCAGTCCACCCGCGAGGTGGTCAGGGCGAGGTGGTGGAGGCGCGGCGTGCGCGGCTCCCGGCTGCGGTTGTGCAACTCATCCACATCGGCGTCGGCGAGCAGCCTGGGTTCCGGATCCTCGAACGCGACGCGCACGCGCGGCGCGCGCGGCGGGCAGGCGGGCGCCGACGCCGTTTGGCGTGGCGCCGTCCCGCCGCCCCTCGGCACGGAGACGGCGGGCGGAGCAGGCGGGCTGGCCGGGACCGATGGCGGCGTGGCCGCGGCCGGCTGGGCGCGGACCGGCGCGGCCGCAGGCAGCAGCGCCGCCGCCAGCAGGAACGCTCCCACCACCGCGACGGAGAGCACCCGCGCCGCACCGTCGCCGCGCATGCCGCTCAGAGCCACCCCTTGCGCCGGAAATAGTAGATCGGCAGCACCGCCGAGACGACCATCAGCACCAGCGCCAGGGGATAGCCGAGCTTCCAGTGCAGCTCCGGCATCAGCTGGAAATTCATCCCATAGATGCTGGCAACCAGCGTCGGGGGCATCAGCGCGACCGAGGCCACGGTGAAGGTCTTGATGATCGCGTTCTGCTCGACATTGATGATGCCGAGCACCGCGTCGAGCAGGAAATTCGCCTTGTTGTTCAGGAAGTTCGCGTGCTCGACGAGGGAGCGCACGTCGCGCACCAGGGTCTTGATCAGCCCCTGGTTCTCCCGCCGCACCGCGGTCGCCTTCTCCGCCCCGACGAAGGTCAGGATGCGGGAGAGTCCGAGCAGCGTCTCCGAGGCGCGCGTCGTCACCTCCCCGACCTGGCCGAGCGTGATCAGCACGTCCTTGAGGTCGGCGTCCTTCGCCGAGGCCTTGATCCGCGCCCGCGCGGTGCGGAAGGCAAGCTGGCTCGCGCGGTCCATGTCCGCGCCGATCCGCTCGAGGATGTCGGCGAGGCGGTCCACCACCTGCTCGAACAGGTGCAGCATCACCGCGTCCGCCGAGGAAAGCAGGCCGGGCTGGCGCTGCGCCCGCGCCGCGAAGACGGCGAACGCCTTCGGGGTGGCGTAGCGCACCGTCACCAGCGTCTCGCCGGTCAGGACGAAGGTGATGGCGGTCGAGCCGAACTCGCCCATCTCCACGCCGTAGAGAAAGGGCGCGGTGAGGAACAGCGCGTCGCCCTCCTTGTAGAGGCGCGAGGAGCTCTCGATCTCCTGCATCTCCTCGCGCGTCGGGATCTCGAGCCGCAGCGCGGACTGCACCGCGCGCACCTCCTCCGGCGTGGGGCTGACGAGGTCGATCCAGACCGGCCGGGCTGCGGCGATGTCGGTGGCGGCCGCCGCTTCTTCCGGCCCGTTGTGCAGCACGAGCCGTCCGTTCTGCACGGTCCAGGTCGTCATCATGAAGCGGACGGGCTCCCTCGCCGGGGCGGGCAGGCGCTGACCCGGCGGCTTCTAGCCCGGGCCCGTAGCGCGTGCCACCCCGTCCGCCACGCCGCGATGGCGGCGACGCCGCGCAACGGCCGCGGCGCGGCCGG
>JADGHI010000011.1 GCA_019689515.1 Acetobacteraceae bacterium
CGCCGGCCAGCACGGCCAGGAGCGGCACGCTGGTGATGATCGAGGCGGAGGCCAGCACGATCGCAATCTGGAAGGCGGCCGAGGCCAGCTCGTACTTGCCATAGGCGTCAATGGCCTTGTCCCGGCGCGCCTCCGCCGCGCGGGCGCGGGCCATCAGCTCGCGCCGGCCCTCGCCGGTCTCGGGCTCCGACTCCCAGCGGGCGACCCGCTCCCGCCAGCGCTCGAGCTGGCGTTGCATCGCCGCCTGGTGCGCCGCCTCCTCGACCATCGCCCGGCCGAGCTCCGTCATCTCGCCCGCCGTCTGCACCGTGGTCTGCCGGATGGTACGGGCCTGGAAGAAGGCCCAGAGGTTCGCCGCCTCGATGTTGCGTGACAGCGCCTCGGTCTGCGCGCTCTTCGCCCCGGTCTCGGCGATCGCGAGGAAGAGCGCGAGGATGGAGATCAGCAAAGCGATACCCTTGTTGCCGCCGTGGTCGGCGGCATGCCCGTGTCCGGCCATGCGCTGTCGATTCTCGGTTGAGGATGGTGGCGGCCACTCATGCCAGGAGTGGCTGCCCGCGCAAGGGCCGTCCTCGCCCCGGCGATGCCGGCGCAGTCAGGCTGGCGCGCTGCCCTTCCCCGCTTCCGCTGCCAGGGCCGCGGCGATGTTGGCGCGCGCCCGCGCCTCGTAGCGCGCGGCGATGCGCGGGGTGCGGAACAGGCGCGGCTGCGCCGCGAGGCGCCGCAGGAAGGCGGCGCGGCCGGCGTCCCACTGGGCCGCGGTCAGATGCCCGTATTCCGCACGGAGGTCGCGCGTGTTGCGCGCGAAGCGGGGCGGCGGCGCAGCGAGGGGCGTGAGGTCGAGGTCGAGCATCCACAGCCGCGCCCGCCCGAGCGGCGTGCGCGGACCCTCCGGCGCGCCGAGGTGGTCGGCCGTCACCTCGATGGTCCCGGCGACCCATTCGATCGCGGCGGGCGGGAGGCGCGGGGGGGCGCGGGCGGGCGCGCGCCAGAGCGCCGCCGAGGCTGCCTCGCTGCCGCCGCGCCGCACGTCGTAGATCGCGTCGTGGTAGGCGATGGCGGAGGCGAGCAACGTCTCGACGCCCGGCGCGCGGAACGGCGTGCCGCGGCCGAGGCGGCGGTGCCGGGCCCAGAGCTCCGCGATGTGCGAGAGACCGTGGTAGCGCCGCGCCGGGGCGCCCATGCGCCGGCGGACCTCGCGCCGTGCGGCGGGCGAGACCGGCACGCGGCGCAACAGGTCGGCGAGCAGCGCCGCCCGCGTCATGTCACGCCGGCCCACTGTGGGGCGGCGGTGAGTCCCAGCCGACGGCGATCGGCCGGCGGACGGAGCGCGATCATGCCGAAGGCGGCGCCGCGCCCTTGATCTGGGTGCGATGCATGATTCGCCGCGCCTGCGGGTCGAAGGGGTCGCGCCGGTGCATGGTGCAGCGGTTGTCCCACAGCACCAGGTCGCCGACGCGCCAGCGATTCGTCCAGGTATGGGCCGGCCGCGTGGCCTCCGCCCAGATCGTGTCGAGCAGCGCCTCGGATTCCTCGAGCGGCAGGCCGTCGATGTAGGCGTTGCGCCGGCGACCGAGATAGAGGGCGCGGCGCCCCGTCTCGGGGTGGCGGATGACCAGCGGGTGCAGCGTGCCCGGCGAGGTCCGCGGATCGTCGGTCGGCACCACCCCGGCGCGCAGGAAGCCGCCGCTGTTGTAGGTGCCGTCGTGCTTGACCCGCAGGCCCGTGAGACGGCGCTTCAGCGCCTCCGGCAGCGCCTCGTAGGCGGCGTACATGCTGGCGAAATGCGTGTCGCCGCCCGCGGGCGGAATCTCCAGCGCGTAGAGCATGGAGGCCTTGGGCGGCTGCTCGAGATAGGACATGTCGGTGTGCCACACCGCCTCGCCCGCGCCGAGGCTGCCGATCGGCTGGCCATCGGGACCAAGCACGTTGGAGACGATGTAGATCTCCGGCTTGCCCTCGACGAAGCGCCGCCCGTTCTCCTGCACCGGCGCCCAGTCGAGGTCGCCGAAGCGCCGGCTGAAGGCGATCAGCTCGTCGTCCGAGAGCGTCTGCCCACGGAACAGCAGCACCGAATGGTCGAGCCACGCCTGGTGGATCGCCGCGAATTGCGCGTCCGTGACGCGCCGCAGATCCACGCCGCGGATCTCGGCGCCCAGCGCCGCGCCGGTGGGGACGACCGTGACCGCGCCGTCCTGGATCGGTGTCGTCGTCGTCGCGCTCATGCCGCCGCCTCTCCCTCGTCCAGGGCCGATCTTCACCCGCCCGGCCGGGCGCCCATCAGACCTTCAGCCTGCGCGATCCTTCCCGGCAGCCCCCGTGCCGGGCCACGCGCGACGAGCCGACGTACCGCCGCCGGCGCCCCCGCGGCGTTCCCGCCTCCCGCACGTGGCGCCATGCCCGCGCCCGTCCGGCTCAGTACCCCTTGGACTCGAGGTCGAGCAGCGGGAAGGCGCTCAGCACATGCGGTAGGTTGGTCGGCTGCGCCGGATGCAGATAGGAGGCATCCAGGGCCGAGAGCCGGTCCACGCCGAGCAGGCCCAGCACCTCGATCATCTCGGCCTCCAGGATCTCCAGCATGCGCTGCACGCCCTCTTCGCCGGCGGCGGCGAGGGCGTAGCAGTACATGCGGCCCATCGCCACCACGTCGGCGCCGAGGGCGATCGCCTTCACCACGTCGCTGCCGCGGCAGAACCCGCCGTCGATGAACACGGTCGCCCGCCCGGCGACCGCCTTCACCACCTCGGGCAGCACCTCGATGGCGCCGCGCCCGTGGTCGAGCTGCCGTCCGCCGTGGTTGGAGACATAGACGCCCTCCACGCCGTGCTCGCAGGCGAGTTCCGCGTCCTCGGCGGTGGCGATGCCCTTGAGGATCAGCTTCACGGACGGGTGCTTGTCCTTGAAGCGGCGCACATGGCCCCAGTTGAGGCTGGCCTGCCAGTCCATCCCCGTGGCGCGGGCGCGCCAGGGCTTGACGAAGCGCTTGGCGATGTCGCGTTCGCGGCGGCTGTAGATCGCGGTGTCCACCGTCAGGCAGAAGGCGTCGTAGCCGGCATCCACGGCGCGGCGGACGTGGTCGTCCACGAAGGAATCGTCGCCGCGCACGTAGAGCTGGAAGATCTTCGGCCCGGAGGTCGCGGCCGCCGCCGCCTCCAGCCCCGGAGGCGGCACCGAGCTGACGATGATCGGCACGCCGAAGGCCGAGGCGCCCTTGCCCGCCGTCGCCGCGCCGCCGGGCTCGAAGGATTCCAGCGAGCCGACCGGGGCAAGCGCCACGGGAAGGCGGATCTTGCGGCCGAAGATCTGGCCGCTCGGGTCCACCTTGGACACGTCGCGCAGCACCCGCGGGCGGAAGGCGATGGAATCGAGCGCCATGCGGTTGCGGCGGAGCGTCGTCTCGGTCTCCGTGCCGCCGATCAGATAGTCCCAGATGTTGGCGCTGAGCTTGAGGCGCGCGGCCTTCACGAACTCATGGAGGGTCAGGAACTGGCCTTCGGTCTCGCTCAGCATCGGGTGACGGTCCTCTTGGAGATCGGCGCGGAGAATGCCTCAGGACGGCGCAGCTGTTGAGCCCCGGGCGGCGACCACCCGCTCCACCGGCACGCCGCGGCAGTCCATCTCGAAGTCGAGCCCCACCACCGGCGGGCGGCAGAACTGCCAGGTGAGGCCGTGACGCGCCGCACCGCGGGCAACGATCTCCTCGGCGAGGAAGGGGTGCAGGTCGTGGACCGTGTAGGCCTGCACACCGGTCGTGGCACGCCAGGAGGCGGCGACGCCGAGCGCGGCCATGCGGCGCTCCATCTCGCCCAGGACCCAGCGCGCCTTGGCGCGCAGCCCCGCCGGCGAGACGTCGCCTGGGGCGACGATGTGGTCGCGGTAATTGGCGTGGCCTTCCTCGACCTCGCCACTGCCGGCGACGACGAAGGAGGGCGCGGCCTCGCCGGCGTCCGGCACCGTGTAGCAGAAGGCGTGGAAGGAGGGCTCGGCGGGCGGCGCGACCTCAGGGCAGACATTGCTGCGCGCGACCGGGTTGCGGCCCTCCTCGCCCACCAGCACGCCCCATTCGGCCAGGACGGCGGCGTAGCCACGGTTGAACGCGACGAAGCCCTCCTCGCTGAAGGGCGCGGGCGAACGCAGCTCGCAGGCACAGAAGGCGGTGCGCGGGCGGCCGGCGGCGTCGAGCAGGGCGGCGATGCGGCGCCAGCCCTCGGCGAGCGGCACCGGCTCGGCGAAGCGCACGCGCTCGATGCGGAAGCCGGGCAGCGCGGCGACACCGGCGGAGTACTGGAACACCGCGGGGATGAAGCGGTAGCCGGCCTCGGGCCGCTCGATGCTGGTGTAGGGCATGGATGCTGCGCCTCCCGCGCGGACTGGAACGACCGCGACGACAGTCAAGCCGGGCCGGGTGCGCGCGGCAATGGCCGATCCCGCGCCGGGCCAAGGGGAAGGCACTGGGCGAACCCGGACCGGCCGGTCGGAGGTGGCGCTAGGCATGCCCGCCGCCTAGCTTGCGCGGCATGACACTCCTACTCCGCAAGATCGCCGGACGGCACGGAGGCGGCGCCGTCGCGCCGGGCCGTCACCGCACCGCCACCGGAACCGCCGCCCCCGCCGCGCCGGCGCCGCCAGGCACCATCGCGAAGGGCTGATGCATCATGGCCGAAGAGGACGAGGACGAAGGCGACCTGCCGCCCGGCATCCCGCCCGGGACGCCCTTCTACATGACGCCCGAGGGCCATGCCCGGCTCACCGAGGAGCTGCGCCAGCTCTGGAACGAGGAGCGGCCAAAGGTGGTCGAGATCGTCTCCTGGGCCGCCTCCCTCGGCGACCGCTCGGAGAACGCGGACTACCAGTACGGCAAGCGCCGCCTGCGCGAGATCGACCGGCGCGTGCGCTTCCTGCGCAAGCGGCTGGAGCGCGCGCAGGTCGTGGACCCCGCCGCGCAGACCCGGCGCGACCAGGTGTTCTTCGGCGCCACCGTCACCTATGCCCGCGAGGACGACAGCGAGGTCACCGTCACCATCGTCGGCATCGACGAGGCGGACACCGCGCGCGGCCGCATCTCCTGGGTCTCGCCGGTGGCGCGCGCGCTGCTCGGCAAGCGCGTGGGCGATCTCGTGCGCGTGCGCACGCCACAGGGCGTCGAGGAGATCGAGGTGGTGGCGATCCGCTACGGGTGAGCGCCACGCCCGCCCGTTCGACGGCGGAGCGGATGACCTGGGCGGCAAGGGCCGGAGCCGGGGTGTTGTTGACGGCCCCGCGACAGGCCCGGCCCATCCGCGTGCGGGCGAGGGAGACGATCCCGGCGCGATTCACGGGACGGCCTCCCTCTCCTTATTGTTAAGGACCCGATGCTGCGCGCCCGGGCGCCAGGCCGCGCCGGGCCGCCCTCCGGTCCGCTCCCGGCCGCGTCGAAGGTGCGCGGGTGAACGGAGCCTCGCCGCACGATCGCGGGGCGCACGCGAGCGGACTGTTGATCCGGTCGCCGGAGGTGTAGCCTCCGCCTCCGGGCGCCGCCGCGAGGGGCGGCCAAACATGGGAGAAACGCTTTGCAACAGCAGGACGACGCCGACCGCTACGTACAGCGCGCGACCGAAGGCGACATTTTCATCCTGCGCCTGGCCAACCCGCCGGTGAACACGCTCCGCTCCGCGCTGCGCGCGGGCCTGTTCGCCGGCGTGCAGGCGGCGCGCGAGGCCGGGGCGAAGGCGGTCGTGATCGTCGGCACCGGGCGCATGTTCTGCGCCGGCGCGGAGCTGACCGAGATGGGCAAGCCGCGCGTGCCGCCCGGCCTGCACGACATCGCCGACGAGATCGCGCGCTTCCCCGGACCGGTCGTCGCCGGCATCCACGGCGGCGCCTATGGCGGCGGGCTGGAGCTCGCGCTGGCCTGCCACGCGCGGGTCGCGGCGAAGGGCACGAAGCTCGCCCTGCCGGAAGTGAAGCGCGGCATCCTGCCCGGCGGCGGCGGCACCCAGCGCATGCCGCGTCTGATCGGGCCGATCCCCGCGGTCCGCATGATCGTCTCCGGCGAGCCCGTCACGGCGGAGGAGGCGCTGAAGCTCGGCTTCGTGGACGAGGTCGCCGAGGGGGACGACATCGAGGCCGCGGCGATCGCCTTCGCGCGCCGCGCGCTCGCGGAGGGCCGCCAATTCGTGCTGGCGAAGGACCGCACGGACAAGATCGCCGGCGCCGACCTCGCCGCCTTCGACGCGGAGGTGGAGACGCTGCTGAAGCGCAGCCGCGGCATGCTCGCGCCCGTGAACTGCGCGAAGAGCGTCCGCGCGGCGCTGACCGAGCCCTTCGAGCAGGGCCTCAAGACCGAGCGCGCACTGTTCAACGAGCTGGTGCACAGCGAGCAGTCCCTGGCGCTGCGCCACATCTTCTTCGCCGAGCGCGAGGCGCAGAAGGTCCCCGGCATCCCGCCCGGCACGCAGACGGTGAAGGTGAAGAAGGCCGCGGTGATCGGCGCCGGCACCATGGGCGGCGGCATCTCCATGTGCTTCGCCGCCGCCGGCATCCCGGTGACCATCGTCGAGGCGAACGCCGAGGCGCTGAAGAAGGGCATCGAGCGCTGCGCCGCCAACTGGCGCCGCAGCCGCAACGCGCCGCCGGAGGAGGAGATCCAGCGCCGCCTGTCGCTGATGAACGGCACCACCGACATGGCGGCGATCAAGGACGCCGACCTGGTGATCGAGGCGGTGTTCGAGGACATCGAGGTGAAGGAGAAGGTCTTCGCGGAGCTGGACCGCCACGCGCGGCCCGGCGCGATCCTCGCCTCCAACACCTCCACCCTCGACATCGACCGCATCGCGCGCGCGACGAAGCGGCCGCGCGACGTGCTCGGCATGCACTTCTTCAGCCCGGCCAACATCATGCGCCTGCTGGAGATCGTGCGGGGCAAGGAGAGCTCGCCCGAGGCGATCGCCACCGCGATCGAGGTCGGCAAGGCCATCGGCAAGGTGCCGGTCGTGGTCGGCAATTGCGACGGCTTCGTCGGCAACCGCATGACCGGCAAGCGCGGCCCGCAGATCGAGAAGCTGCTGGCCGAGGGCTGCCTGCCGCAGGACATCGACCGCGTGATGGAGTCCTACGGCATGGCGATGGGCCCGCTCGCCACCGGCGACCTCGCCGGGCTCGACATCGGCGCGGCGGTGCGGCGCGCGCGCGGCACGGTGGCGCCGATCGCGGACGCCATCGTCGCCGCGGGCCGCTACGGGCAGAAGACCGGCAAGGGCTGGTACCGCTACGACGAGAACCGCAAGCGCCATCCCGACCCCGAGGTCGAGAGGATCATCGTCGAGACCTCGCAGCGCCTCGGCATCACGCGGCGGAAGATCTCCGACGAGGAGATCCTCGACCGCGTGCTGCTGCCGATGGTGAACGAGGGCGCCCGCATCCTCGAGGAGGGCATCGCGACGCGCGCCTCCGACATCGACGTGATCTTCATCTACGGCTTCGGCTGGCCCGCCTGGCGCGGCGGCCCGATGTTCTGGGCCGACCGGGTCGGGCTCAAGGAGGTGCGCGACCGCCTCGCGCGCTATGCCGAGGCGACGAACGACCCGAACCTCAAGCCGGCGGCGCTGATCGAGCGCCTCGCCGCGCAGGGCGGCAGCTTCGCGAGCCTCGACGGCGGCAAGTCGCCGCTCGCGAGCGCGACGGCTGCTGCGAGCTGACCCAAGGGAGACGACGCAGGTCATGGAACTCCGCTTCACCGAGGAAGAGCGCGCCTTCCGCCAGGAGGTGCGCGAATTCATAGACCGCAACCTCCCCGCCGCGACGCGCGAGCGCATGGAGTCCGGCCGCACGCCGACCAAGGAGATGGTCGTGCAGTGGCAGCGCACGCTGAACGCGAAGGGCTGGGCCGTGCCGCACTGGCCCGTCGAGTGGGGCGGCACCGGCTGGTCGCCGATCAAGCGCTTCATCCTGCAGGAGGAGATCCAGCAGACCCCGGCGCCGCTGCCGCTCGGCTTCAACACCAACATGTGCGGCCCGGTGATCATCGCCTTCGGCACGGAGGCGCAGAAGAAGCGCTTCCTGCCGCGCATGGCGAACCTCGACGACTGGTGGTGCCAGGGCTTCTCCGAGCCCGGCGCCGGCTCCGACCTCGCCAGCCTGAAATGCGCGGCGAAGCGCGTCGGCGACTACTACATCGTCAACGGCCAGAAGACCTGGACGACGCTCGCGCAGTACGCGGACTGGATCTTCCTGCTGGTCCGCACCAATCCGAACGCGGCGAAGCAGCAGGAGGGCATCTCCTTCCTGCTGGTGGACATGAAGTCGCCCGGCATCACCGTGCGCCCGATCATCACCATCGACGGCGCGCACGAGGTGAACGAGGTCTTCTTCGATGACGTGAAGGTGCCGGTCGAGAACCTGGTCGGCACCGAGAACCGCGGCTGGGACTGCGCGAAGTTCCTGCTCTCCAACGAGCGCACGGGCCAGGCGCGCGTCGGCGCCTCCAAGGAGCGCATCCGGCGGCTGAAGCTGATCGCGAGCCAGGCGCCGGGCGGCGGGCGGCCGATCATCGAGGACCCGCGCTTCCGCGAGCGGCTCACCGAGGTCGAGGTGCAGCTCAAGGCGCTGGAGATCACGACGCTCCGCGTGCTCGCGACCGAGCAGAAGAACCTCGGCCAGCGCAAGCCGAACCCGGCCTCCTCGATCCTCAAGATCCGCGGCACGGAGCTGCAGCAGGCGATCAGCGAGCTGTTCGTCCTCGCGGCCGGCCCCTACGGCCTCGCCGGCGCGGATCCCGGCGCGGACCGGCTCAACGAGCCCGAGATCGTGCCGGACTGGGCCGCTCTCGCGCAGCCGACCTACTTCAACTGGCGCAAGCAGAGCATCTACGGCGGATCGAACGAGATCCAGAAGAACATCATGGCGAAGGCCTTCCTGGGACTCTGACGCAAATGGATTTCGACCTCACCGAGGAGCAGCGGCTCCTTCAGGACAGCGTCGCGAGGCTGCTGGCCGACCGCTACAAGTTTGAGCAGCGCAAGGCGTACATGAAGACGCCGGAAGGCTGGTCGCGCGAGATCTGGTCGGCCTATGCCGAGCTCGGCCTGCTCGCCCTACCCTTCGCCGAGGCGGAGGGCGGCTATGGCGGCGGCGCCGAGGAGACGATGATCGTCGCCGAGCAGATGGGCCGCGCGCTGACGCTCGAGCCCTGGCTGCCGACCGTGGTGCTCGGTGGCGGCTTCCTGCGCCACGGCGCATCGGCCGAGCAGCGTAGCGCGCTGGTGCCGAAGATCGCGCGGGGCGAGATGCTGCTCGCCTTCGCGCACACCGAGGCGCAGTCGCGCTACGACCTGCACGACGTCGCGACGACCGCGAAGCGCGACGGCGACGGCTGGGTGCTGAACGGCCGCAAGGTCGTCGTGATCCACGGCGACAGCGCACACCGGCTGGTGGTGACGGCGCGCACCGCCGGCGGCCAGCGCGACCTCAAGGGGGTCGGGGTGTTCCTGGTGGACGCCTCGGCACCGGGCGTCTCACGCCGCGGCTTCACGGCGGTGGACGGTCACCGCGCCGCGGAGGTGACGCTGGAGGGCGTGCGCGTCGGGCCGGAGGCGGTGCTCGGCAATCCGGAGGACGGGCTGCCGCTCGTGGACCGCGTGGTGGACGAGGCGATCGCGGCTCTCGCCGCCGAGGCGGTCGGCGCGATGGAAGCGGTGCACGGCCTGACGCTCGAGTACCTCAAGACGCGCAAGCAGTTCGGCCGGCCGATCGGCTCCTTCCAGGCGCTGCAGCACCGCGCGGCGGAGATGATGGTCGCGCTGGAGGAGGCACGCAGCATGGCCATGCTCGGCGCGATGATGGCCGAGGAGGAGGACGCGACGGAGCGGCGCCGGCAGATGCGCGCGGTGAAGCTGCAGGTCGGCCGCTCGGCGAGGTTTGTCGGGCAGCAGGCGATCCAGCTGCACGGCGGCATCGCGATGACGATGGAGTACGCCGCTGGCCACTACTTCAAGCGGCTGACAGCGATCGACACGATGTTCGGCGACGCGGAGCACCACCTGAACGCGCTCGCCACGGGTGGCGGCCTGATCACGGCGGCCGCCGCCTGAATGACGGCGGGGCGGGCGTGGAAAGGCGCCCGCCCCCTCGCCTCAGCGCAGCGCGGCGTTGATGCGCGCGAGGGCCGCGGAGCCCGGGCAGAGTTCCGCGTCGCCCAGCCGGTTCAGCGGCACCTCGACCGTGCCCATGTTCGCGTGCAGATCAGTCGGGTCTGGGTCCAGGTAGAGCAGGCCGGTCACGATCTCGCCCGCAGCCTTGCGCTCCTGCAGGTAGTTCATCGCGGCCACGCGGTCGGTCGGATCGTAGTCCGGCGCGAGCTTGCGCAGCCGGAGCACCGAGCCGTCGTGCTGCGTCACCTCAGTGACCGAGCCGGGCTCGTACTCCGCCGTGATCGGCTGCCGACCGAGGATGACGTCGAGCTTGTTCACGACCTCGTTGTGCTCGCGCACGAAGTCGTAGCTCTTGGTCGAGCCCTCGTGGTTGTTGAAGGCCACGCAGGGGCTGATGCAATCGATGAAGGCCGCTCCCTTGTGCAGCAGCGCCGCCTTGATGAGCGGCACGAGCTGTGCCTTGTCGCCCGAGAAGCTGCGCGCGACGAAGGTGGCGCCAAGCTGCAGCGCGAGCCCGACCAGGTCGATCGCCTCGTCGGTATTGATCGCGCCCTTCTTCGCCTTCGAACCCTTGTCGGAGGTCGCCGAGAACTGCCCCTTGGTGAGGCCGTACACGCCGTTGTTCTCGACGATGTAGGTCATGTTCACGCCACGGCGCATGATGTGCGCGAACTGCCCGAGCCCGATCGAGGCGGAGTCGCCATCGCCTGAGATGCCGAGATAGATCAGGTCGCGGTTGGCGAGGTTCGCCCCCGTCAGCACCGAAGGCATGCGCCCGTGCACGGAATTGAACCCGTGGCTCGCGCCGAGGAAGTAGTCCGGCGTCTTGGAGGAGCAGCCGATGCCGGAGAGCTTCGCCACCCGGTGCGGCTCGATGTCAAGCTCCCAGCAGGCCTGGATGATCGCGGCGCTGATCGAATCGTGCCCGCAGCCCGCGCAGAGGGTGCTGATCGCCCCCTCGTAGTCGCGGCGCGTGTAGCCGAGCGCGTTCTTCGGCAGCGTCGGGTGGTGCAGCTTGGGCTTGGGCAGGTAGCTCATGGCATCGCCTTGCGCAGCGGCACGACGTTCAGCGCCGAGGCCTTGTCGGCGATCGCCGCGCGGATGAAGCGCGCGGTGATCGGCGTGCCGTCGTAGTGGAGGACAGGAACCAGGCGGGCGGGATCCACGCAGCCCTCGATCGTCAGCAGCGTGCGGAGCTGCGCGTCGCGGTTCTGCTCGACGACGAAGATGCGGTCGTGCCGCGCGATGAAGTCCATCACCTCGTCGTGGAACGGGAAGGCGCGCACCCGCAGCGCGTCGAGGTGGATCCCGTCCCCCTCAAGCGCCACGAGCGCCTCCCGCATCGCCGCGCTGGACGAGCCGTAGTAGATCACGCCGTCGCGCGTCGGCTGCGCCGCGCGCCGCTCGATCGGGCGCGGCACGTAGGCCTTCGCCGTCTCGAACTTCCGCAGCAGGCGCTGCATGTTGTCAACGTAGGCCGAGCCTTGCTCGGTGTACTTCGCGAAGCGGTCGCGGGAGGTGCCGCGCGTGAAGAACGCGCCCTTGCTCGGGTGCGTGCCCGGATAGGTGCGGTAGGGGATGCCGTCGCCGTCAACGTCGAGGTAGCGGCCGAAGGTCTTGCCGGCCTCGAGCTCCTCGGCGGTCATCACCTTGCCACGGTCCATGCGGCGGCTGTCGTCCCAGCGGAAGGGCTCGCACAGCCAGTCGTTCATGCCGATGTCGAGGTCGAGCATGACGAAGACCGGCGTCTGGAAGCGGTCCGCCAGGTCGAAGGCGTCCGCGCCCATGGTGAAGCACTCGTGCGGATCCTCGGGGAACAGCAGGATGTGCTTCGTGTCGCCGTGGCTCGCATAGGCGGCGGCAAGGACGTCCCCCTGCTGCGTACGCGTCGGCATGCCCGTCGAGGGCCCGGCGCGCTGCACGTCGAAGATCACCGCCGGGATCTCGGCGAAGTAGGCGAGGCCCACGAACTCCTGCATCAGCGAGATGCCGGGACCGGAGGTCGCGGTGAAGGCCCGCGCGCCGTTCCAGGCCGCGCCGACCACGACGCCGATCGAGGCCAGCTCGTCCTCCGCCTGAACGATGGCGTAGCGCTTCTTCCCCGTCTCCGGGTCCGTGCGCAGTCGCCGGCAGTACCGATCGAAGGCCTCGGCGAGCGAGGTGGAGGGCGTGATCGGGTACCACGCGCAGACCGTCGCGCCGCCATAGACCGCACCGAGCGCCGCGGCGGAGTTGCCGTCCACGAAGATGCGATCGCCCACCGCGTCCAGCGGGCTCAGCCGGAGCCCGATCGGGCATTCCAGGTTCTTGAGTGCCCAGTCGCGGCCCATGTGGAAGGCCTCGCGGTTCGACTGGGCCAGCCGCTCCTTCCCCTTGTACTGCTCGCCGAGCAGCGCCTCCACCACCGCGGGGTCCATCTGCAGCAGCGCGGAGAGCGCGCCGACATACATAATGTTCTTCATCAGCTGCCGCTGGCGCGCGTCCTTGTAGGCCGCGTTGCACATCTCGGTCAGCGGCACGCCGATGACGTTGACGTCGTCCCGGAACTTCGACTTCGGCAGCGGCTTGGTCGAATCGTAGAACAGGTAGCCGCCGGGCTCGATCTCGGCGACGTCGCGGTCCCAGGTCTGCGGGTTCATCGCGACCATCATGTCCACGCCGCCGCGCCGCCCGAGATGCCCCTCCCCGCTCACCCGCACCTCGAACCAGGTCGGCAGGCCCTGGATGTTGGAGGGGAAGATGTTGCGCGAGGCGATGGGAATGCCCATGCGCAGGATGGACTTGGCGAACAGCGTGTTCGCGCTCGCCGAGCCCGACCCGTTGACGTTGGCGAACTTGACGACGAAGTCGTTCGTAGCGGTCAGAGCGCGCATGCGGGCTGCCTCGCCTTGGGCTTCGCGGTCTCGAGGAAGAACTTCTGCATGTCCCACGCTCCCGTCGGACAGCGCTCGGCGCACATGCCGCAGTGCAGGCAGACGTCCTCGTCCTTCACCATCACGCGCCCCGTCTTGAGGCCGTCGGCGACGTAGAGGTCCTGCGTCGGGTTGATCGCCGGCGCCTTGAGCCGCTTGCGCAGCTCCTCCTCCTCCCCGTTCTCGGTGAAATTGATGCAGTCCACCGGGCAGATGTCCACGCAGGCATCGCACTCGATGCAGAGCGAGGAGGTGAACACCGTCTGCACGTCGCAGTTGAGGCAGCGCTGCGCCTCCTTGTAGGCCAGCTCCCGGTCGTAGCCGAGCTCGACCTCCGCCGTGATGTCGCGCAGCGACTGCGACAGCTCGCGGTGCGGCACCTTGTAGCGCAGGTCCAGCGAGACGTCGTTGTCGTACGACCACTCGTGGATGCCCATCTTGGTGCTGCCCATCCGCACATCGGGCGGCGGGCGGTTGCGCACATCCTCGCCGCGGCAGAACAGGTCGATGGAGACCGCGGCCTCGTGCCCGTGCGCGACGGCCCAGATGATGTTCTTCGGCCCGAAGGCGGCGTCCCCGCCGAAGAAGACGTTCGGGATGGTGGACTGCAGCGTCGCCGGGTCGAGCTTCGGCAGGCCCCAGCGGTCGAACTCGAGGCCGATGTCGCGCTCGATCCAGGGGAAGGCGTTCTCCTGGCCGATCGCGACGAGGATGTCGTCGCACTCCATCGCCACGTCCGGCTCGCCGGTCGGGACCAGGCTGCGGCGGCCCTTCGCGTCGTACTCCGCCTTCACCTTCTCGAAGACGATGCCCGTGAGGCGCCCGCCCTCGTGCAGCACCTCCTTCGGTACCAGGTAGTTGAGGATCGGGATGCCCTCGCGCATCGCGTCCTCCTTCTCCCAGGGGGAGGCCTTCATCTCCTCGAAGCCGGAGCGGACGACGACCTTCACGTCCTCCCCGCCAAGGCGGCGGGCGGAGCGGCAGCAGTCCATCGCCGTGTTGCCGCCGCCGAGGACGATGACGCGCTTGCCGATCGTGTTGACGTGGCCGAAGGACACCGAGGCCAGCCAGTCGATGCCGATATGGATGTTGGCCGCGGCTTCCTTGCGGCCCGGCACCTCCAGCTCGCGCCCGCGCGGTGCGCCGGTGCCGACGAAGACCGCGTCATAGCCCTCTGCCAGCACCGCCTTCAGGCTCTCGACGCGGCGGTTCATGTGCAGCACCACGCCGCCGCGCTCGGTGATGTAGCCGCACTCCTCGTCGATGATCTCCTCCGGCAGGCGGAAGCGCGGGATCTGGGTGCGGATGAAGCCGCCGGGCTTCGGCTGGTCGTCGAAGATGTGGATCTCGTAGCCGAGCGGCGCGAGGTCGCGCGCCACGGTCAGCGAGGCCGGCCCGCCGCCGATGCAGGCGATGCGCTTGCCGTTCCGCTCCTTCGGGATCGGCGGCAGGCGCGCCAGCACATCCTCCTTGTTGTCGGCGGCAACGCGCTTGAGGCGGCAGATCGCCACCGGCTCGTGCTCCACGCGGCCGCGCCGGCAGGCGGGCTCGCAGGGCCGGTCGCAGGTGCGGCCGAGGATCCCCGGGAACACGTTGGAGTGCCAGTTGATCATGTAGGCGTCGGTGTAGCGCCCGGCCGCGATCAGCCGGATGTATTCCGGCACCGGCGTGTGGGCGGGACATGCCCACTGGCAGTCCACCACCTTGTGGAAGTAATCCGGATTCCGGATATCGGTCGGCTTCAAGCGACTTTCTCCGCGAAGGGCATCGGGACGGGCGCGGCCCCGGTGTTCGTGATCATTGTCCGTACTGCGGTCGGTGCGTGGTGAGTAAAGCTGTGCCGGCCCGGCTCGGAGGGCCATGGACGGCCCGTCACGAGCGGCGGTGCTGCCGCTGTGCTCCCGGCGCCGTCACTGCCTGGCTCGGGACCGAAATCCATGGACATTCCCCGCCCGTCCGTAACCCGGCACTCTGCCCCAAGGGCGGCCCCTCCGCAACCGCCCCTCCTCGGCCATTTTCCGCGGGATTCTTCGCACATGCAGCATGAAGCGTCGCGCGCGGCACGGTGCGCCGGCGCCGAATGCCCCGTTGCTGCCGCAGGGTGACGGGTTAGGCTGGCCGCCCGGAATGGCGCAGGGTGCCCGCCGCATGCTCAGGTTCAGCAACTTCCTTTTCCCGGAGAGCCGCGACCCCGCGCAGGACTCCCGCGTCATAGACGAGAGCCTGGCCGAGGCCCGTCTCTGCGACGCGCTCGGCGTCGAGGTGCTCTGGCTCGCCGAGCATCACTTCGACGGCAACTGCGCCTATGTGGATCCCGTGACCTTCGCCGCCGCCGTCGCCGCGACCACGACGCGCATCCGGGTCGGCTTCGCGGTCGCGCAGGTTTCGCTGCACCATCCCGTGCGCCTCGCCGAGCAGATGGCGCTGCTCGACAACATTGCGCATGGGCGCCTGATCGTCGGCCTCGGCCGCGGCACCGCCTACAACGTCTACGAGTACCAGGGCTACGGCATCGACTGGCAGGAGGCGCAGGCGCGCTACGAGGAGGCGGAGGAGGTCATGCTCCGCGCCTGGACCAGCCCCGAGGGTTTCGAGCACCAGGGCCGGTTCTGGACGCTGAAGGTGCCCGGCCTGCGCCCCACGCCCTACACGCGCCCGCATCCATACGTGCTGCGCGCCGCCTCGTCCGAGGAGGGCGCGATCGCGCTCGGCCGCCGCGGCCTGCCCTTCATGATGAACGTGCAGTCGCTCGAAACCACCCGCCGGCGCATGGCCCGCTACCGCGAGGCGATGCACGCGGCGGGCCATGACGAGGCCCGCATCGCCCGCTGCCTGGACGAGAGCTGGGTCTGGCGCAATGTCGTCGTCGCCGAGACCGACGCCGAGGCGGCGCGCATCGCCATTCCGGCCTTCGAGGCGATGCAGGAGCATCGCAAGCGCATGCGCGAGAAGGTCCAGGCCGAGCAGGGCATCATCTTGCGGCGCGAGGCCGCGCCTCCCGCGCGCATCCAGCCAGAGCATGCGCTGATCCACGGCTCCCCGGAGACGGTGGCCGAGCGAATGGCGGAAATTGATGCAATCGGCGTCGGCGGCGTGATCTGCGCCTTCCGCCTTGGCCCCATGCCGGCGGAGGTGGCGGCGGAGTCGATCCGCCTGTTCATGACCAAGGTCGCCCCGCAGTTCCAGCGCGGCCGCGCGCCTCCGGCCCTCGCCGCGCAGTAGGGCGCGCATCCTCGTGGCAGGGCCGCGCCGATGCGCCGATACGTGAGGATATGCGCAACGGCCAGGTCTCGCCCGCTGCCACCCGCACCGCCTACGGAGCTTCGAAAGGAACGCGTCCGCCGTCCGGATCGGCGTGGCCGTCGGCGGCACCTTCACCGACCGCTTCCTGCACGACGCCCGCCGGTCTGCCCGATCCGCTGCTCCACCGCATCCACGCCGTGGTCGTCGCCGCGCTGCGCTCGCCGGACGCAGCGGAGAAGCTGCCGCGGCAGGACATGCCTTCGGCCGGCAGCATGCCGGAGGAATTCGCCGCCTGTCTCCGGCGGAAAGGCGGCTAATGGGGCGAGATCATCGCGCTCGTACCATCCGCGCACCGTGACCGCCGCCAACAACAAGGGAGGAACGCATGATCACACGACGCCTCGCCGCGCTCGCCACGATCGCGGCAGCAGCGGCCCGCGCCAGGCCCGCCGCCGCGGACCCCTGGCCGACGCGCCCGGTCCGCATCGTCGTCCCCTTCACGCCGGGCGGCTTCACCGACATCGCCGCACGCATCCTCGCCGCGCAGCTCACCCCACGCCTCGGCCAGTCGGTCGTGATCGAGAACCGCGCCGGCGCCGCCGGCATCATCGGCACGGAGACCGTGGCGCGCAGCGAGCCGGACGGCTATACGCTGGTCATGGGCGGTGTCAGCACCCACGCGATGAACGTCACGCTCTACCGCCGCCTGCCGTACGACCCGCGGCGCGACTTCGCCGCCGTCTCGGGGGTGGCGAACGGGCCGAACATCCTCGTCGTGCATCCCTCGCTTCCGGCGCGCGACCTCGCCGGCCTGATCGCGCTGGCGCGCGAGCGGCCCGGGCGCCTCACCTACGGCTCCGCCGGCGCCGGCACCTCCACCCACCTCGCGGGCGAGCTGTTCCGCGGCATGGCGGGCGTGGACGTGCTGCACGTGCCGTTCCGCAGCACCTCGCTCGCCACCACCTCGCTGCTCGGCGGGCAGCTCGACATGATGTTCGACACCCTGGCCTCGGCGCTGCCGCATGTGCGCGACGGCAAGCTGCGCGCCCTCGCGGTCACCTCGCCGCAGCGCATCGCCGCCCTGCCCGACCTGCCGACCGTGGCGGAGACGCTGCCCGGCTTCGAGGTCGGCGTCTGGGCCGGACTCTTCGCCCCCGCCGCCACGCCCCGCCCGATCGTGGACCGCATCGCCGCCGCCACACGCGACGCGCTGACCGCCCCCGAGCTGGTCGCCCGCTTCGCCGAGCTCGGCGTCGCGCCGCATCCCGCCGGGCCCGACGAGTACACGGCCTTCATGCACGCCGAGATCGAGCGCTGGGGCGCCGTGATCCGCCGCGCCGGCATCACCGCCGATTGAGCGGGCCGGCCAGCGAACCGCACGCATACGACTGCAACGGGAGAAGCAGCATGGACGACCTGGTCAAGCGACTGCACGCGATCTGCGACGAACAGCCCTTCAAGACGAGCTGGTACCTGAAGGACCTCACCACCGGCCGCGAGGCCGACCGCAACGGCGACGTGGCGGTGCCCTCGGCCAGCGTGCGCAAGACCTCGATCATGATGGCCGCGCTGAAGGCCGTGCACGAGGGCAAGCTCCGCCTCGACGAGCCCTGCACCATCGAGGCGCGGCTGCAGAAGGACGTGATGTCCGGCACCTACCGCTACATGACGCCGGGCTGCGTGATCCCGTTCCGCGACGTGATCGTCAACATGATCATCACGAGCGACAACGTCTGCACGCAGATCGTGCTGGAGCGGCTGGATACGGACGGGCTGAACGCCTACTGCCGCGGCCTCGGCATGGCGCACACGCACCACGGCCCGAAGATCCCGCCGCTCACCCTCGCCTACGACCACCCGATCGAGCAGAACGCCTACACCGCCCCGCGCGACCAGGGGCTGCTGCTCGACCTTATCCTGCGCGGCGCGCAGGGCGACGCGGCAGCGGCGGACAAGCTGGGCTGCAGCGTGGACCTCTGCCGGCTCGGGCTGGACATCCTCACCTGGCAGCAGCACCGCAACATGATCCCGGCGCTGCTGCCCTACACGACGAAGGTCGCGAACAAGACGGGCCGCGGCCGGCGCGGGCGGATGGACGCGGGCATCGTCTTCCGCGACGATCGGCCGCTCTTCATCCTCACCGCCTTCACCGACTTCGTGCCGGAGACGATGCCGGACGGCCTGCCCGGCTATACCGCAGCCTTCAGCACGATCGCGCGGCTCTCGCGCGCCTGCTGGGAGATGATCGGGGCCTGAGGCGCCGTCGGCGACGGCACGGCGCTCAACGGGCGGCAGGCTCGCCTACCGCCCGTTGAGCCCGTCCCAGAACTCCTTCACCTTGGCGAAGAAGCCTTCGCTCTCCGGGCTGGAGCGGCCGTTCTTCGCCGCTTCCGCCTCGAACTCCTCGAGCAGCTCGCGCTGGCGCTTGGTCAGGTTCTGCGGCGTCTCGACCATGACCTGTACGTACATGTCGCCGCGCGCGGCGCTGCGCAGCACGGAGAAGCCCTTGCCGCGCAGGCGGAACTGATCGCCCGACTGAGTGCCGGCGGGGATCGTCACGCGCGCCCGCCCGCCATCAATGGTCGGCACCTCGATCGCCTCGCCCAGCGCCGCCTGGGTCATGCGCAGAGGGACGCGGATGAAGATGTTGGCCCCCTCGCGCTGGAAGATCGGGTGCGGCCGCACCGCGACGTCCACATAGAGGTCGCCCGGCGGCGCGCCCCGCACCCCGGCCTCGCCCTCGCCGGCGAGGCGGATGCGCGTGCCGTCCTCGACCCCGGCCGGGATGGTGACGGAGAGCGTCCGGTCGCGCTGCACCCGCCCGGCGCCGCCGCAAGCCTTGCAGGGATTCTTGATGATCCGGCCCTGGCCGCCGCAGGTCGGGCAGGTGCGCTCGATCAGGAAGAAGCCCTGCTGGGCGCGGATCTTCCCCGCGCCGTGGCAGGAGGCGCAGGTCTGGATCGCGGCGCTCCCGCCTTCCGCCCCGGTGCCCTTGCACGCCTCGCAGGCGACCAGGGTTGGCACGCGGATGGTCTTCTTGGTGCCGCTGAACGCCTCCTCGAGCGAGATCTCCACCTGCTGGCGCAGGTCCGCGCCGCGCCCGGCCGCGCCGCGCCCGCCGGGGCCGCGGCCGGTGAAGCGGCCGAACATCTCCTCGAAGATGTCCTCGAAGGAGCCGCCGAAGGGGCTACCGCCCCCCGCGCCGAATCCGCCCGCACCGAATCCGCCCCCGCCCATGGAG
>JADGHI010000479.1 GCA_019689515.1 Acetobacteraceae bacterium
GGACTTGGTCACGAGCACCAGCGGGCCCGCGGCGGCGCGCGCCACCTGCTCGGCGGCGGCGAAGACGTAGGAGAGGTCGGCATGGCCGTCGCCGCGCCGGCTCGGCGTGCCGACGGCGAGGAAGACGGCATCCGCGCCCGGCACCGCCTCGGCGAGCGAGGTGGTGAAGGAAAGGCGCCCGTCGCGCAGGTTGTCGGCGACGAGTCGGTCCAGTCCCGGCTCGTAGATCGGGATGCGGCCTTCGCGCAGCGCGGCGATCTTGGCGGCGTCGGTGTCCACGACGCGCACCTCGACGCCGAACTCCGCGAAGCATGCTCCCGAGACCAGCCCGACATAGCCGGCCCCCACCATTGCGATGCGCATCCGCCGTTGTCCCTTTCAGCCCCGAGATGCGTGGCCCGCGCGGGACCGACAACACATTTCCCCGGGAGCCGCAATGGCGCTGCGCATGTCCGCCCGTCCGCCTGCCGAAGCGCCGTCAGGCCGCCCTGGTGGCGCGCGGCGCCGCGAGGGGCTCCTCGGGCAGCAGCGGGCGCAGGCGCTCCAGATCGCGCTCCGCGCGGCAGGCGAGGTAGCGCAGGCCCTTGGTGTCGGGTGTCAGGATCGGGAAGGCCGTCAGGCCGATGTCGCCATAGACGCGCAGCAGCTCGGGGCCGACGCGCCAGAAGGCCGGGTCCACGCCGGCGCGCTCGCAGATGTCGCGGAAGCGCCAGATCGCGGAGATGCGGTCGCGCTCCTCCCCCATCGGATCGCCGAGGCCGAGCCAGACGCCGTCGCGCTTGAGGAAGGCGAAGCCGGCGCGCCCCTGCTCCCCGAACACCGCGCCGTCCGCCTCGGCCGGGGCGAGGGCGCCGAGCGCGGCGAGGCGCTGGCGCGTCTCGGCGTCGTACGGGACCGGGACGAAGCGCGCCGGGCGCAGGAGGCGGACGAGGGAGACGAGCAGCAGCGCGGCGGCGAGGCCGACGGTGAAGCGGAGCGAATCGGGGGCGAGGGGCGAGAGCACCACGCCCCACCAGCTTTCGCCGGCGACGCGCCCGCCATAGGCGACCAGGGCGAGGATGATGGCGCAGCCGGCGACGGCGCCGAGGGCGAACAGCGCCTCGCTGCTGAGCGGCTCGGCCAGGAGGCGCGCGTAGCGGTAGAAGGCGCCGCGCACCGAGGCGAGCAGCCCGGCGACGAGGAGGAAGGCGCCCCAGACCCACCAGGTGTCGCCACGCAGCCAGGTGATCAGCGCGCCGAGCAGCAGCAGCGCCAGCGCCGCGACCCAGGCGATGCGCAGCCGGCGCAGCAGGCCGTAGCCCATGACCAGCAGCAGGGTGCCGACGACGGAGGCCGCGAAGTGCGAGGCGAGCGCGGCCCAGTGCCCGCCCCAGGCCTCGATCTCGGAGCCCCGGGTCGGCAGTGCGCCGATGAAGAGCAGCACGGTGCCGCCAAGCCCGACCAGGGAGGCGAGGGCGGGCACCTCGAAGGGCGCGCCGCCGCCAATGGCCGCGGTGATCCGTGCCAGGGCGGCGCGGCGCTGCGACAGCTCGAAGGCGACGAACAGCGCACCGGCGAGGAACAGCGGCACGATGTAGTAGTAGAGGCGGAACAGCAGCAGCGCGCCGACGATCTGGGCGGTGGACAGCTCGGACTGTAGGCCGAGCAGCATGGTGCCATCGAACACGCCGATGCCGCCGGGGACGTGGGCGAGCAGCCCGGCGGTCAGCGCGGTGACGTAGACGCCCAGGAATTTCAGGAAGTTGAGGTCGGGGGCGGGCGGCAGCAGGGTGTAGAAGATCGCCGCCGTCACCGCGACCTCCGTGCTGGCGAGCGCGGTCTGCGCGACGGCCATGCGGAAGCCCGGCAGCTCTATCCGGTAGCCGAACAGGCGGAAATGGGGCACGAAGCGCGCAAGGGTGATGTAGGCGACGACGATCGCCCAGAGCAGCAGGGCGAAGGCGCGGGGAATCCAGCGCGCGGCGTCGCCGAACCAGGGCACCATCTCGGGCTCGAACAGCAGCACGGCGCCGCCGAGGGCGCAGCCGCCCAGGCCGAAGGTGAGCGAGGTGAAGGCGACGAGCTTGGCGATCTCGAGCGGCGAGAGGCCCCAGGCGGCATAGAAGCGGTAGCGCACGGCCGCGCCCGAGACGGCGGCGAAGCCGATGTTGTGCGCGAGGGTGTAGGCGCAGAAGGAGGCGAGCGAGCTGCGCGCATAGCCCACCGGATGCCCCGCATAGATCGAGCCGAGCCGGTCGTACACGGTCAGCAGCAGGTAGGCGAGGATGGTCCAGCCCGCGGCGATCCAGAGGGAGGGCGGTGGGATCGCGCGCAGTGCCGCGCCGATGTCGGCGACCGAGAGGCCGCGAAACTCGCGCTGGAGGACGTAGATCGCGCCGACGAGGAGGGCGAGGCCGAAGACGGTCGGCCCGTAGGCGCGGATCACGTGCCAGGCGGCGTGGCGGCTCACGCCGGGGCGGCCTCCTCCGCTGCGCCGCCGCCGCGCGCGAGGGCCGCTTCGATCAGGCCGATCGTGCCGGGGATGCCGTAGAGCGCGACGAAGCCGCCGAAGCGCGGACCCTCCTGCTGGCCGAGCAGGACCTGGTACAGCGCATTGAACCAGGCGCGCGAGACGCCCATGCGGCCGTCCTTCGCCGGCTCCAGGAAGGGCTCGCGCCGTCCGGCGTCGTAGACGAGGTCCTGGATCGCCTTGGCGCGCTCCTCGAAGGGCATCGCGTCGAGGTCGCCCACGCGCTCGCGCAGCGCGTGCAGCAGGGCCTCGAGCGCCGCGCGCTCCGCTTCGGTCGGCGGGCGGTACCGCTTGTTGGGTTCGACGAAGTCCTTGTAGTAGTTGACCGCGTGCTCGCAGAGGCGCCGCAGCAGCGCCGTCTGCGCCGCGTCGCCCTCCGCCAGGGGGCGCCCCAGGTACCGCTCGACATAGCGGAGCAGGTGCTCCGGATCGTCGCTGCCGAGCGCCGAGACGACGTTCAGCATCATCGAGAAGGGGACGGCGGTGAACGCCTCCGGCACCTCGCCGCCGAGGATGTGCCAGGCCGGGTTGGACCACAGCGCGTCGCGCGCCTGCCGGGCGACTGGATCCTTCGCTACCAGCGCATCGGTATCGGCGATCCCCAGCTCGGCCTTGCGGGCGGCGATCGTCCTCGCCTGCCGCGACGCCTCGTCCAGCCTGGTCAGGTACTCGTCCACCGTGCGCGGGATCACGTCGAAGTAGAGCCGCTTCGCGCGCTGCGGCGCCTGGTACATGAAGTAGCCCAGGCTCTCCGGCGGGGCGTAGCGCAGCCACTCCTCGATCGTCAGGCCGTTGCCCTTGGACTTGCTGATCTTCTGCCCGTGCTCGTCGAGGAACAGCTCGTAGGTGAGGTTGATGGGCGGGGTGCCGCCGAGGATGCGGCAGATCTGGGAGGAGAGCCGGACCGAATCGATCAGGTCCTTGCCCGACATCTCGTAGTCCACGCCGAGCGCGTACCAGCGCAGCGCCCAGTCGGCCTTCCATTGCGCCTTGCAGGCGCCGCCGGTCACGGGCGTCTCGAAGCGCTCGCCCGTGTCGGGGTCGCGCCAGACAAGGGTGCCGTCC
>JADGHI010000480.1 GCA_019689515.1 Acetobacteraceae bacterium
GCCGGAGGGCCTCCTCGGGCGGGACGCGGGCGGTGGCGGCAGCGGCATCCATCTCGGTGGTACGGGTTCCGGCGTGGCGCGACAGTAGCGGGGATGCGGGCGGGACCAGCCGCCGGAAGCCGCTGGCCACCGGCCGGCCGGGGCCGCTCTACCGCGCCCCGAGCGACGCGGCAACGACCGGACCGTAACGGTCCGATGAAACCATCGGCCGTCGGAGGCGGCACGCCGGCCGGGCCGGAGAGGGGCGGCAGGACCGCGCATCGGCCGGCGGCGGGACACAGGCCGGGCCGGCGTCCAGGGCGCTCCGCGAATCGGGCGAATCGGCCGCGGCGGAACCCGACGAAGGATGCGGCGTTTCCGTGACACCCGCCGCATCCCCCCAGCGGCGGTCTCGGCAGGCGGCGGTGCGGAAGCGGTCCCATCCGTGCCGCCGCCCGCCCCCCTCTTCCTCGATCCCGAAAAGGAGGTTCGCATGAGCGACCGGACCGGGTCCGGGGCTGCCGGTGCGAGCGCCGCCAGCGCCCCCCGCGATACCAGCGGGGACGTAGCCCACGACGAAACCGCCCGCCTGATCGCCGCCGACAAGGTCAACGGCACGGCGGTCTACAACCGCGCCGGCGACCGGCTCGGCACCGTGTACGACGTGATGATCGACAAGGTTTCGGGCAAGGTCGCCTATGCGGTGATGAGCTTCGGCGGCTTCCTCGGCATCGGCGAGCGTTACCACCCGCTCCCTTGGTCGATGCTGACCTACGACACCAGCATGGGCGGCTATGTCGTGGATCTCGACCGCAGCCAACTCGAGGGCGCACCGACCTACGCGGCGAACGAGAACATCGACTGGAACGATCGCGATTGGGGCAAGCGCGTGTCCGACTACTACGGCACGCGGCCCTACTGGGACGCCGCCTGAGCGGCGCCAGGGCGCCTTCGGGCGCCGTCCGGTCAGCAGGCTGATGGGGGGGCGGGTCCGGAAGGGCCCGCCCCTTTCGCATGTCGCCCTAAGTTGATCGGGCCTTCGAGACTCCCTGACCGGAGTCCTGCCGAATGCGGGCCTGCATCGGCGCGGCTTGACCCGAGGCGGGCCGGCGCGGAGTGTCGCGCCGCGACCGATCGATCAGCACCAGCACGCGTGGAGGCCCGTTTTTCATGTCCGCCCGCATCGGCATCGCCGGCATCGCCGGCCGCATGGGAAGACTGCTGGCCGAGGAAGTGACCGCCGCCGGCGCGACGCTCGCCGGCGGCACGCTGCGCCCGGGCACGGCGAAGGCCCCGCCGGCGGAGGTGCCGCTCCTGCCCGATGCCGAAGCGTTGTTCGCCGCGAGCGAGGTGGTGATCGACTTCACCCATGCCTCCGTCGCCGCCACCCATGCCGCGCTGGCGGCGCGCACGGGCAAGCCGCTCGTGCTCGGCACCTCCGGCCTCTCGGCGGCGGAGGAGGAGGCGGTGGCCGATGCGGCGCGGCAGGCGCCGATCTGCTACGCGGCGAATTTCGCGCCGGGCGTGAACCTGTTCCTCGCCATCGCCGAGCGCATGGCCGCCGCCCTGCCGGCCGAGCAGTACGACGCCGAGATCGTCGAGATGCACCACCGCCAGAAGGTGGACGCGCCCTCCGGCACCGCGATCGCGCTCGGTCGCGCGGTCGCGCGGGGGCGCGGGACGACGCTGGAGGAGGCGGGGACCGAGAGCGGGCGCGACGGCCAGACCGGTGCGCGCCGGACCGGCACGATCGGCTTCGCCGCGTTGCGCGGCGGCCAGGTGGTGGGCGAGCACACGCTGATCTTCGCCGGGGCGAGCGAGCACATCGCGCTCACGCACCGCAGCTTCGACCGGCGCGTCTATGCGACGGGCGCGGTGCGCGCGGCCCTCTGGCTGATCGGCAAGCCGCCGGGCCTTTACGGGATGAAGGACGTGCTCGGGATGGGGTGAAGCCCGGTCGCCCCGGACTTCACCCGCCCCCTCGCGGCAGAGCCCGCTACGCCCGCAGCGCGGCCGGCGGCTCCGTCCGCAGCCGCTTGACCAGCAGCTTGTTCAGCGCGTGGACGTAGGCGCGGGCGGCGGCGACGATGGTGTCGCTGTCCGCGCCCTGGCCGTCCACCATCTTGCCGTTCTCCTCGAGGCGCACGGTCACGCGCGCCTGGGCGTCGGTGCCCTCCGTCACGCTCTGCACCGAGAACAGCTTCAGGGTCGCCTCGTGCGGGAAGGCCTGGCGGATCGCGTTGAAGGTGGCATCCACCGCACCGTCACCGGTCGCCACGCCCTCGGCCCGCGCCCCGTCCACCTCCAGCGCCAGGGTCGCGGTCGGGCGAGTGCCGAGGCCGGTCGCGACCGTCAGCGCGGCGAGCCGCACGCGGTCGTGCTGGCGGAACACCTCGTCGTCCACCAGGGCGACGATGTCCTCGTCGTAGACGACCTTCTTGCGGTCGGCGAGGTCCTTGAACCGGCGGAAGGCATCGTTGAGCTGGTTGTCCCCGATCCCCTCGTAGCCGAGCGCCTTCAGCTTGTCGCGGAAGGCCGCGCGGCCGGAGTGCTTGCCCATCACCAGCGAGGAGGTGGACCAGCCGACGCTCTCCGGCGTCATGATCTCGTAGGTGGACTTGTCCTTCAGCACGCCGTCCTGGTGGATGCCGCTCTCATGCGCGAAGGCGTTGCGGCCGACGATCGCCTTGTTGGGCTGCACGTCGAAGCCGGTGATGGTGGCGAGCAGCTTGGAGGTCTTGAGGATGTGCGGCGTGTGGATGTTGTTGCGATAGGGCATAGCGTCGCGCCGCGTGCGCAGCGCCATCACCACCTCCTCGAGCGAGGCGTTGCCGGCGCGCTCGCCGATGCCGTTGATGGTGCTCTCCACCTGGCGCACGCCGGCGCGGATCGCGGCGAGCGTGTTGGCGACCGCGAGGCCGAGATCGTTGTGGTTGTGCGCGGACAGCACGATCTGGTCGGCGCCGGGCACACGCTCGCGGATCATCGTGAAGATGCGCGCCATGTCCTCGGGCAGGGCGTAGCCGACAGTGTCCGGGATATTGATGGTGGTGGCGCCGGCCTTGATCGCCGCCTCGACGCAGCGGCAGAGAAAGTCGGGCTCGGTGCGGCTGCCGTCCTCCGCGGACCACTCGACGTCGTCGGTGTGCTGGCGGGCGAGGCTGACGCTGCTCGTCACCAGCTCCAGCACCTCCTCCGGCTCCATGCGCAGCTTGACGCGCATGTGCAGCGGCGAGGTCGAGACGAAGGTGTGGATGCGCTTCCGGGCGGCGGGCTTCACCGCCTCGGCGGCGCGCAGGATGTCCGCGGGCGAGGTGCGGGCGAGGCCGCAGATCACCGGGCCGTCCTTGGCGAAGCGTTCGGCGATGGCGCGCACGCTCTCAAAGTCGCCGGGGGAGGCGATCGGGAAGCCGGCCTCCATCACGTCGATGCCCAGCTCGGCCAGCGCCTCCGCCATGCGCAGCTTCTCCTCGAGGTTCATGGAGAAGCCGGGGGACTGCTCGCCGTCGCGCAGCGTCGTGTCGAAGATGATGATGCGGTCGTCGTCCAGCGTGCCGAAGCTGGGGTGTTGGATGGGCATGGGT
>JADGHI010000481.1 GCA_019689515.1 Acetobacteraceae bacterium
CTCCCCGGCCCGCCCGCATGACGTGGCCTCCGCGGGCGCCGGCCGTCGCTCGCCCACCGCAGGGGACGCCGAGCCAGGGCGGCGCCGCATCGCGGGCGTCATGCCCGGGAGGAGGTCGTCACGGCGCGGGCGCGATGCGCACGCTGACGCTCACCGGCTGCGCGAGCAGGCCGTCGTAGCGCACGGTGTAGGTGCGGCCGGGCTCCGGCGTGATCAGCGGCGAGAAGCCAGCAATCGAGAGGAGCTGCCCCGCCTCCAGCCGCCGTCCCGCCTTTGCCAGGTCCTCCAACAGGAAGGCGACCGCGTTGAGCGGATGGCCGAGCACCGCCGTGCCCGGCATCTGCGCCAATTGCCGCCCGGTGTCGTCGGTCATGGTCACCATCATCGCGCCGAGGCGGCGGGCGAAGTCCTCCGTCGCCTCCACGGGGATCGGCTGGCCGAGCACGCCGAGCCGTGCGCCGGCATTGACCGCGAGCAGGTTCGCTGCATCCGGCGCGCCGCTGAGCGGCACATCGGCGAGCTCGATGTAGGGGATCACCTGGTCGAGATGGCGCAGGATCTCCACGGGGTCGCGGCCCGCGTTGTTGATGCCGTCGTCCCGCACCCGGACCAGGAAGTCGGATTCGATGATCGGCATGACGCCGAAGCGGGCCGGCACCTCCGCGCCACTGCGCAGGCGCACCGTGTTCTCGAAGATCACGCCGCGGACCGGCTGGTTCACGCCGAAGCGCTGCTGCACCGGGGCGCTGGTGAGCGCGAGCTTGTAGCCGACCGGGCGCCCCCAGTGGCTCTGCAGCAGGCGCACAAGCTTGTCCTGCGCGCAGAGCCCGTCCTCGAGCGAGGTCATGCCGGTGAAGGGCGGCGAAGGACGGTTGGCGAGCAGGTTCCGGGCGAGCGTGGCCACTGCCTCGTCCGAAGGGCAGTTCGGCGTGGCGCGTGGCGTCGTCATGGCCTCAGGCGGCCTGGCGGCTGGCTGCGCCGATGCGGCGGGGGGAAGTGCGGCGATGCCGGCCCCGAGCATCAGCGCGGTGCAGGCGGCGAGGGACGGCAACGGCGAGCGGCGGCGGCTGCGGCACATGACGCGAATCCTGTCCGGTAGCGGACTCATTCTAGGCGGCGTCGGGCCGGACCGGGAGCCCGTTTCGGTTCGCGCTCCGGCCCGCCGATCGCGCGCGCTGCGCTGTCAGTCCCGGACCTGGCCCGTCCCGATCACCTGGTAGCGATAGGTGCAGAGCTGCTCCAGCCCGACCGGCCCGCGGGCGTGCAGCCGGCCGGTGGCGATGCCGATCTCCGCGCCGAAGCCGAACTCGCCGCCGTCGCAGAACTGCGTCGAGGCGTTCCACAGGCCGACGGCGGAATCAAGGCCGTCGAGGAAGGCGCGCGCCGCCTCCGCGTCCTCGGTCACGATCGCCTCGGTGTGCTCGCTGCCGAAGCGGCGGATATGGGCGAGGGCGTCGGCGACGCCGTCCACCACCTTCACCGAGAGCACCGCGTCCAGCCACTCGGTCGCGAAGTCCTGCTCGGTCGCGGGCGGCAGGTCCGGCACGATGGCGCGCGCGCGCGCATCGGCCCGGAAGTCGCAGCCCAGCGCGCGAAGGTCCGCCACCAGCAGCGGCAGGAGCGAGGGCGCGATCGCCTCGTCGATCAGCAGCGTCTCGGTCGCGCCGCAGATTCCGGTGCGGCGCATCTTCGCGTTGGCGAGGATCCGCCGCGCCATCTCCGGATCGGCGGCGGCGTGGACGTAGGTGTGGCAGAGCCCCTCGGCATGGGCGAGCACGGGGACGCGCGCCTCTTGCATCACGCGCGTGACCAGCCCCTTGCCGCCGCGCGGCACGATCAGGTCGATCAGGCCGGCTGCGGCCAGCATGGCGCCGACGAAGGCCCGATCCGAGGTCGGCGCGACCTGCACCACGGTCTCCGGCAGGCCGGCGGCGCGCAGGCCCTCGACGAGGCAGGCGTGGATCGCGCCGGCGCTGCGCGTGCTCTCCGAGCCGCCGCGCAGGATCACGGCGTTGCCGGACTTGAGGCAGAGCGCGGCGGCGTCGGCGGTGACGTTGGGCCGGCTCTCGTAGATCATGCCGATCACCCCGATCGGCTGGGCGACGCGGCGGATGACGAGGCCGTTCGGACGGGTCCACTCGGCGAGCACGCGGCCGACCGGATCGGGCAGCGCGGCAACCTCCTCAAGCCCCTTGGCCATGGCCTCGATCCGGGCGGGGGTGAGGGTGAGGCGGTCGCGGAAGGCGGGCGTGAGATCGCTCTCGGCCGCGGCGAGATCGGCTTGGTTGGCGGCGAGGATCTCGGGCGCACGGGCGCGCAGCGCCGCGGCGGCGGCGGTGAGCGCCTGGTCCTTCGCCGGTCGCGGGGCCCGGGCCAGCTCCGCGGCCGCGGCCTTGGCGGCGCGGGCAGCGGTCTCGAGCAACCGGGTCGTCTCGTCGGCGATGGCGTTCACGTGCGGGGTCCTCCTCCGGACGCCATGCGTAGCGCGGCGGGGGCGGGGGGAGAAGCGCCCGTTGCGGATGGGCGCCGTGCGGTCCCGCTCGGCGCCGCCCGGCGCGGGCAGGCATCACGAAGGCGGGAGGGCGCGGCGTCACGGCCGGCGCAACGGTGCTGTACCCGCTTCCGGAAGGGTAGAAGGGTGGTGGCGGGAGAGCGGCGTGC
Source organism: Acetobacteraceae bacterium (assembly GCA_019689515.1). Lineage (GTDB taxonomy): Bacteria > Pseudomonadota > Alphaproteobacteria > Acetobacterales > Acetobacteraceae > Caldovatus. Next base: position 2,662 of record JADGHI010000481.1, read on the forward strand.
CCCGCCGTCGTGTGCCCTCCGGTCGGGCACCCGAGAGGGCCATTCCGCGTTCGTCTGCGCGGAACCAGAAGGGAGCATCCCCATGACGCGGATTGTCATCGGCCTGTTCGACAGCCGCAGCGACGCCGACCGCGCCGCCGCGCAGCTCCTCGGGCAGCCCGGCGTGAAGCCGGAGTCGGTCGAGGTCCATGCGGCAGCAGCCGAAGGCGCGGATGCCGGGGCGGGGAGGGCTCCCGCCGCTCTCGACCGGCTCGCCCTGCCGGACGAGGACGACGCCTTCTGCCGCGAGGCCGTCCGGCGTGGTGGCATCCTCGTCGCGGCCTGGGTGGAGGACAGCCGGGTCGAGCACGCATTGGAGACCTTCGAGGCGAACAACGCCGTGGACCTCGACGCGCGCGAGGCGGAATGGCGCGGGAGTGGCTGGAGCGGCTACTCCGGCCACGACGAGGACATCGGCTTCGCCACCTACGGCCAGGACGTGGTGGTCGGGCGGATCCCGCAGCGGCATGACGAGGAGCAACCCTCCGGTGCCCTCGGGCGGTTGGAGACCGCAGCCGGCGCGGCCTTTGCACGCGCCCAGCGAGACCGCGCCTACCAACGCGCCCGGTGTTTCATCCCGGCGGGACGCTGAGCAGGGGGCGGACGGGCAAGCTCATCCACCCGCTTCCGCCCGCCGCGCCGCTAGGTCGTGAGGGCGGCAGCGGGTGGCCTGTGCCTGCGGCGGCGGGGCAGGGCGAAGGACAGCAGCAGCAGGCAAAGGGCCAGCAGCAGGGCAAGCCAGACAGCCAGCTTCGCCCCCGGTTCGCCCGCCACGCGGGCGAGCGCCAGGACCGCCAGCGTGGTCGAGGCGTTGAAGCCCATGTGCACCGTGCCGGCGAGAAGCA
>JADGHI010000482.1 GCA_019689515.1 Acetobacteraceae bacterium
GTAGAATCCGGGCTGCGCGTGCGCCGGACCAATGGCCATCAGCCCCGGTACGGTCGCCAGGGCAGTCGCCCGCAGCAGGAGGCCGGCGAGGCCACGGCGCGAGAAGGAACGGGTTCGTCTGGCGGAGTACGACATCATTCGGCCTTCCTGATGTTGTCGCGCCGGGCATGCCCTTCCTCTCCAGGCGCGAGGGGGCAGCGGCGCAGGGGTGCGCTAGCCACGAAACGCAACGCGGCTGATTGGGTTGCGATCGCAATGGTCATGCGGCGGGCAAGAGCGCGGCGCCGGCACCGTCGCTACCAGCGGCGATAGGGATAGGGCCGGTAGTATCCACGCCAGGGGCGGTAGTAATAACCACCCCACCAAGGCCGGTAATACCCGCCCCAGGGCCGGTAATAGCCGCCCCAGGCCGGTCCGACGCCGATCGCGACCGTGGTGGCGGGCGGCGGCACCGCCGCGACCGGCGCCACCGTCCCGTCGGGGTAGACCACGCCGCCCGCGAGCCCACCGGCGAGCAGCATCAGGGAAACGACGCGACGCAGGGCAATCATGGCGCCGACCTCCTTCCTCCCGTTGGCCGGGATGCGGCGGCCTCGGCCAACGGCGGCGTCAGCAGGTCCTTCAGCCATCACGCCTGCGCCGCGAGGCCGCCGCGGCACCTTGGCCACGGGACGTGCTTCGCATGGCGGGAGGTTGGGGCGGGAGCAGGGCGACGCCAAGGCGATGCCGGGGCAGCCGGCTGCCTGCCTGCAGGCATGTCACATCCGGAGGGGCCGGCGCCAGTCCGCCCGGCTGGCCGCAAGCCCACCCCCTCAGGTCATCGCCACTCCCAGTGGCCGGGGACCCAGCGCCCACGCCAGTTGTAATGACCCGGCACCCAGACCCGGCGCCCCGCAGGCCGTACGACCACAGGGGGAGGCGGAGGAGGCGGCGCGACGACCACGGGGCGCGGCGGCGCGGCGTAGACAGGCGGAGGGGCGACCACCGGATCGTACACGCAGCCGCCGAGCCCCAGGCCGGCGATGAGGCACAGGACCAAGGCCTTGCTGCTACGCAGGGTCATGCCACCCACCCATCCTCGAAGCGGCCGCACCGGCGGGCCGGGATCGCACGCGAATCGGCGCGGCAGTGACAGCATGCAGTCTAGCGTGGACCGGGGGAGACACGGAGCGCCATCCTCAACCGCCATCACGTGACGGAGCGCGCGGCGAAACCGCGGCAGCGCCGGGATCCGGATTCAGCAGTGGCGGGCCGTGCCGCCAGGCCCCACGGCGCAAGCTCGCTTCGAGGCCACGTGCCTCGCTGGCACTCGCCAGCGGAGCGAATCGATAGAGCAGGCGGCGGCGGATGTAGGCGCGGAGCAGCGCGTCGAAGGGGATGCGGCCCGCGGCGATGCTCTCGATCTCCGCGCGCGAGAGCAGCGGCAGGACAAGACGGTCGGCGACGTAAACGCAGAACTGGTCACCGCTACGGCGGCCGGAGGCGTGGCTCTTCAGGCGCCCGTAGAGCCCGCCGGAGCCGCCGCCGGCACCGGCGAGGCCGACATAGAGGAAGCGGCCGTCCTCATGCCAGATCGTGTAGAGGCCCGGGCCGCCGGCCGGCACCTCGCGATTCGGCCAGGCAGCGAAGCGGTATGCGCCGCGCGCCCCGCCGCCGAGGATCTCGATCACCTCGGCGGCGTGCGGCAGGGCGGCGGCGGGTGGTGACGCCGCCGCCGCGTCGCCATCCCTACTGGTCGGCGTAGACGTGGGTCTCCTCCGCGGCGCCCGGATGCGTCACCGCGCCGAGATAGGCGGGACCGACGGTCTGGGCATACTTCCACAGCGCGCCGGAATTGTAGTCCGTCTTGCGCGGGCGCCACTCGGCACGACGCCGGGCCAGCTCCGCATCGTCCAGCAGCACGTCGATCGTGCCCTTCTCGGCGTCGATGACGATGCGGTCGCCGTTGCGGAGCAGCGCGATCGGGCCGCCGACCGCCGCCTCCGGCCCGACATGGCCGATGCAGAAGCCGCGCGTCGCGCCGGAGAAGCGGCCGTCCGTGATCAGCGCCACCTGCTCGCCCATGCCCTGGCCGTAGATCGCGGCGGTGGTGGCGAGCATCTCGCGCATGCCCGGGCCGCCCTTCGGCCCCTCGTAGCGAATGACGATGACGTCGCCGGGCTTGTAGGCGCGGGCCTCGACCGCCTTGAAGGCGTCCTCCTCGCAGTCGAAGCAGAGGGCGGTGCCCTCGAAGCGCAGCGTCTTCATGCCCGCGACCTTCACGATCGCGCCCTCCGGGGCGAGGTTGCCCTTGAGGCCGACGACGCCGCCGGTCTTCGAGATCGCGCGGCTCACCGGATAGACCACGTCCTGGTCGGTCGGGAACACCACGTCCTTGTGGTTCTCGGCGAGCGTCTTGCCCGTCACCGTCAGGCAGTCGCCGTGCAGCAGGCCGGCGTCGAGCAACGCCTTGATGATCACCGGGATGCCGCCGATCCGGTACACGTCGAAGGCGACATACTTCCCGCCCGGCTTGAGGTCGGCGATGTAGGGCGTGCGGCGCATGATCTCCGCCACATCGTCCATGGTGAAGCGGATGCCGGCCTCGTGCGCGATCGCCGGGAGGTGCAGGCCGGCATTGGTCGAGCCGCCGGTGGCGCCGACCACGACGGCGGCGTTCTCCAGCGCCTTGCGGGTGACGATGTCGCGCGGGCGGATGTTGCGGCGGATCAGCTCCATCACCGCCTTGCCCGATTCCACCGCCCAGCGGTCGCGGTCCTCATAGGGCGCGGGGGCGCCGGCGGAGCCGGGGAGCGCGAGGCCGATCGCCTCCGAGACGGTCGCCATGGTGTTCGCCGTGAACTGCCCGCCGCAGGCGCCCGCGCTCGGGCAGGCGACGCATTCCAGCTCGTGCAGGTCGGAATCGGACATATTCCCGGCGGCGTGCTGGCCGACCGCCTCGAACACGTCCACCACCGTCACGTCCTTGCCGCGGAACTTCCCGGGCAGGATCGAGCCGCCATACATGAACACGGACGGGATGTTGAGGCGGACCATCGCCATCATCATACCGGGCAGCGACTTATCGCAGCCGGCGAGGCCGACGAGGGCGTCGTAGCAATGGCCGCGGACCGTCAGCTCCACGCTGTCCGCGATCACCTCCCGCGAGACGAGCGAGGCCTTCATGCCCTGATGGCCCATGGCGATGCCGTCGGTCACCGTGATGGTGGTGAACTCGCGCGGCGTGCCGCCGGCCTCCTTCACGCCCTTCTTCACCGACTGGGCCTGGCGGGAGAGGGCGATGTTGCAGGGCGCGGCCTCGTTCCAGCAGGTCGCGACGCCGACGAAGGGCTGGTCGATCTCCTCTTCGGTGAGGCCCATCGCGTAGTAGTAGGAGCGGTGCGGCGCGCGCTCCGGTCCCACGGTCACGTGGCGGCTGGGCAGTCTGGACTTGTCCCACTTGGTGCTGGTCGTCATCGGCGGTGTCCCCAGGGTTCGTTGAGGCGGACCTTCGCGCGCGGCGGCGCGCCGGGCAAGGTGGTTGGGCGGGGGT
>JADGHI010000483.1 GCA_019689515.1 Acetobacteraceae bacterium
GTTATAGGGGCTTAAACCCCTATCGTGGGTTCGAATCCCATCCCCTCCGCCATTTCAAAGACTTGCCGGACTTTTCCACAGGGTGTCCATAATGGTTTCTGTGGCACTGTGCCGGATTTTGTGCCGACCCCGCGAATGTTCACGGGCTCTGGGCAGTGTCCACGAAGCGTAAGTAGGAGATTCTTTGGGGCACGAAACGCGAGACCCCGACCATGGCTGTCGGAAGTGGTCGACCTGTCTCAGCGGGGTCGGAGATGGTTAGGCGGCGGCCCGCTGCGCCGGAGTCTGTGCCGGCTCATCAGCCGGAGGCAGGGAACCGAATAGCGCCCGGTCGCGGCTGTACCGGCGCTGGGCGCCATCGCCCTTGAGGAAGCGCGTGCACATTTCCGTCGTCTTCACGCTCGTGTGTCCGACGCGACCTCGCGGAATGGGCTCGGGTGATCTGTAAAATCGGGATTCGCCCTGAGTACGGCCATGTACACGCGAGGATTCATCATGTGTCTGGCGACCGGCAAACACTTCAAGGGCTGAGGCCCGCGGCAGCGGTGACATGTGGCCGCAGGGTGCTGGTGCTTTGCCGGCGATCCATGCCGGCGCGCCGCGGAGTGCACACGCGCACGCCGGCCATTCAGACCGTCCGATCGTGCCTCTCGCTTGGTGGGCCGGCGGTCGCCACTTCGCCCGGCGCAGCAGGACGGCCACGCCGATCGCGGGAACATCCGGGCGCTCGCTGATCAGGTCGTAGACGCAGCGCGCCTGTACCACGTCATTCGTAAGGCCGGCGATCGCTCCATTCCGCTCGGCCAGAGACACAACGGCGGAGACGCCTTCGGCACGCCAGCATGTCGCGCGGAAGGCAGCGACCACCTCTTCAGCGTGCCGGACGGAGACGCAGAATGCGACGGCCGGCCGCTCTGCGCCGTGGCGGACGTAGTGCGCGACGGCGTCGCCCAAGATGGACGGCCCGAGCGGTGGTGGCCTGGCGTTGTTCCAGCGGCGCTCTATCAGGATCGCGGACGGCCACGAGAGGGCGTCCTGGTCCCCATCGCCGGCGAAGAGGCGACGGCAGTAGAAGCGGCCTGCGGCGGCGGCGCTGCGCGGGCGAGATTGCCGACAGGAGTCGTCGCACGGCGTTCCCCCGGCCACCGCACAGTGGCCGGCCTTCCTCAACCGCAGCGAGATCGGGGAGGATCGGATGGCGAGGCGGGCCGCGCACTCCGGCGCCCACGCCGCCGAGGCCTGTGGGCTGCGTGCCGCCCTTGCCGCTAGACTCGCCCCACTGATGGCCTCCACACGGCGAACTCGGGGGGACGCGGCGACAATGCGGACCTGGATGACGCGACGAGGCCTCGGCCTTGCCTTCCTATTGGCCCCCGCATCGGCCGCGGCGCAGCCGACGCCTTGGCCGGCGCGGCCGGTGCGGGTGGTGGTGCCCTGGGCGCCGGGCGGCGGGGTCGACATCGTCGCCCGCGCGCTGGCCGGGCGGCTTTCCGAAGCGCTGGGCCAGCCATTCGTGGTGGAGAACCGGACCGGCGGCGGCGGAATCATCGGCATGGGCGAGGCCGCCCGCGCGGCGCCGGACGGCTACACGCTGCTGGCGCTGGACAACAGCTACACCATGCTGCCGCACACCACGGCCAGTCTGCCCTGGGACCACGCCCGCGCCTTCATCCCCGTGTTGCTGGGCGCTGCCGCCCCCTTCCTGCTGGTGGTGAACGCCGCGTCCCGCTTCCAAACCCTGGGCGAGCTGATCGCCGCGGCGCGGCAGGCGCAGGAGACGTTGAGCTACGGCAGCGGCGGTGCCGGCAGTTCGCCGCATTTCGCCATGGAGGCCTTCCAGCAGGCCGCGGGGATGAAGATGCTGCACGTGCCGTTCCGCGGGGGAGCGGAAGCCATGCTGGCGGTGGTGGCCGGCCAGCTGGACTGCTCGATGGCCACGGTCTCGGCGGCGCGCGGGCAACTGGCCGCCGGGCGCCTGCGCGCGCTGGCCATCGCTGCGGCGGCGCGCTCGGCCCTGCTGCCCGAGGTGCCAACCTTCACCGAGGTCGGGCTGCCCGGCTTCACCGCCGGCATCTGGGCCGGGTTGGCGGCGCCGGCAGGCACCCCGCAGCCGGTGTTGGACCGGCTGGAGGCCGCCGGCCAGACGGCACTGCGGAACGAGGAGCTGCGCCGCGGCTTCGCCGCCCAGGGGCTGGAGCCGAGCGGCTTGGGACCGCGGGAGTTTGCGCAGCTGGTGCGCGAGGAAACGGAACGCTGGGGCCGGGTGGCCGCCCAGGCGGGCATCCCGAAGCGGTAGCCCGCGACGGCGGCCGTGGCTGGGGGTGGTGTGGTCGATCCGACCACCAGCAGCTCCGACTCGCCGTCGGGCGATCGACAGCCGCGACGAAACCGCGGCGGGCCCTCGGCGGGGCGTCCCACGCGCGCGCGTTTGCGCCCGGCCGCGCGGTGGTGTCCACTGCCGGCGACGCGCCGCGTGGGCGGCGGCAGCAGCACGGTGCAGCAGGGAGGAGACCGACATGAGCCAAGGGACGAGCGCGGCGGGGCGTGCCGATGGGCTCCGGGGAGGCGGCGGTGCGTCGCGCTGGGAGTCGACCGCGCCGATCCGCTACCCCGACCCGGACGTCGTCGTGCTCGACCCGCGCTTCCAGCCCCTGGTGCTCGGCAACGCAGCGATCGAGCGCATCGCCACGGGCTTCCGCTTCACCGAGGGTCCGGCCTATTTCGGCGACGGGCGGTACCTGCTGTTCTCGGACATCCCCAACGACGCGCTGCTGCGCTGGGACGAGATCACCGGCGCCGTCGCCGTCCTGCGCCACCCCGCCGGCTACCCGGACGGCAACACCCGCGACCGCCAGGGCCGGTTGATCACCTGCGAGCTAGGCAGCCGCACGCTGACCCGCACCGAGCATGACGGCACGGTCACGGTGCTGGCCGCGGCGTTCGAGGGCACGCGGCTGACCGGGCCGAACGACGTCGTGGTGAAGTCCGACGGCTCGATCTGGTTCAGCGACAACGGCGCCGGCATCCGCGGCAACTACCTGGGCGACAAGGCGCCGCAGGAGATGCCGTTTCGCGTCTATCGCCTGGACCCCGACAGCGGCGAACTCCGCATCGCGGTGGACGACATGGCCCGCCCCAACGGGCTCTGCTTCTCGCCGGACGAAACCCGGCTCTACGTCGTCGACACGCCGGTGACCGGCCCCAAGACGACGCGTGTCTACGACATCGTGGACGGCAAGGCGGTGAACGGCCGCCTGTTCTTCGACGCCTCGCCCGGCTTCGCGGACGGCATCCGCTGCGACACCGAGGGCAATGTCTGGTGTGGCTTCTCCGGTGGCCCGGGCCAGGACGGCGTTGCCGTCTTCGCTCCGGACGGCACGCTGATCGGACGGATCCTGCTGCCGGAACGCTGCGCCAATCTCTGCTTCGGCGGCCGCAAGCGGAACCGCCTGTTCATGACCGCCAGCCAGTCTGTCTACGCCCTCTACGTCGAGGCCCAGGGCAACCCCGGCGGCTGAGCC
>JADGHI010000484.1 GCA_019689515.1 Acetobacteraceae bacterium
CCTCAACGGCTTCCCACCCTGCGCGGAGGCGGAGCGCGCCGCCCTGCTGCCCGTGCTCAACACGCTCGGCGAGGTCGAGGCCCATGCCTCTCACGGCCGGCGCCGCGGCACGCCGGTCCCGGCGATCCTCCACATCGACACCGGCATGGCCCGCCTCGGCCTCGACGCCCGCGAGCTGGAGGCGCTCGCCGCCGACCACGGCCGGCTCGAGGGCCTCGCCCTCCGCTGCGTCATGACCCACCTCGCCTGCGCCGACGAGCCGGAGCACCCGCTGAACCGGCTGCAGGCCGAGCGCTTCGCCGCCGCCTGCGCGCGCCTGCCGCCCGGCATCCCGCGCTGCCTGCCGAATTCCTCGGGGCTGTTCCTCGGCCCGGAATTCGCCTCCGACCTCGCCCGCCCCGGCTGCGCGCTCTACGGCATCAACCCCACGCCGGGCCGGCCGAATCCGATGCGCCAGGTGCTGCGCCTGGACGCACCGGTGCTCCAGGTCCGGGAGATCCCCGCCGGCGCGACGGTCGGCTACGGCGCCTCGGCGCGGGTGGAGCGGCCGACGCGGGTCGCAACGGTTGCCGTGGGCTACGCCGACGGCTATCTGAGGTCGCTCTCCAACCGCGGCGTCGTCGGGTCCTTCGCGGGGCGGCCGGTGCCGCTGCTGGGCCGGGTATCCATGGACCTCACCACCTTCGACGTGACCGACCTTGCGCCAGAAATCCGCGCCGGCGACCGCATCGCGCTCCTCGGCGATGCGCCCGGGATCACGCCGGATGACCTGGCCACGGCCGCCGGCACGATCGGCTACGAGATCCTGACCTCGCTCGGCCCGCGCTACCGGCGCGAATACCGGCACGGCTGAGCGCGCGCCTTGGATCTGCTCCTCGACGCGCTCGCCGCGATCGGCCGCGCCGTCCTCCGGATCTGCCGGACGACGGGGGCGGTGACGCTGTTCGCGCTGGAGGCGCTCTCGCACCTCGTCCGCCCGCCCTTCTACGGCCGCCTGTTCGGCCGCGCCTTCGTCGAGATCGCCTATTTCAGCCTGCCGGTGGTGGCGCTCACCGCCGTGTTCACCGGCATGGTGCTGGCGCTGCAGTCCTACACCGGCTTCTCGCGCTTCAACGCCGAGGGGGCGGTCGCCAACGTGGTCGTCCTCTCCATCACGCGCGAGCTCGGCCCCGTGCTCGCCGGGCTGATGGTCGCCGGGCGCATCGGCGCGTCCTTCGCCGCCGAGATCGGCACGATGCGCGTCACCGACCAGATCGACGCGCTGACCACGCTCTCCACCAACCCGATGAAGTATCTCGTCGCGCCGCGGCTGCTCGCCGGGACCATCGCCCTGCCGCTGCTGGTGTTGGTGGCGGACGTCCTCGGCGTGATGGGGGGCTGGGTGATCGGGACCTTCCGGCTCGACTTCTCCTCCGCCGCCTATCTGCGCTCCACCTTCGACTTCCTCCAGGCCGGCGACGTGCTCCACGGCCTGTCGAAGTCGGCGGTGTTCGGCTTCGTCGTCGCGCTGATGGGCTGCTGGTTCGGCTACACGAGCCGGGGCGGCGCGCAGGGCGTGGGCGGCGCCACCACCTCCGCCGTGGTGTCGAGCTCGATCCTGATCCTCGCGCTCGACTACGTGCTGACCGACCTGCTCTTCGCGCGATGAAGGACAACGGCGCCGGCATCCCGAAGATCCGCCTGCGCGGCGTGCGCAAGGCGTTCAACGGCAAGGTCGTGCTCGACGGCATCGACCTCGACGTGCGCGCCGGGCACTCGATGGTGATCCTCGGCGGATCGGGCTCGGGCAAGTCGGTGATGCTGAAGTGCATCCTCGGCCTGATCGAGCCGGACTCGGGCGTGATCGAGATCGACGGGCGCGACGTGCTCCGGATGTCGCGGCGCGAGCGCGAGGCGGTGAACGACCGCATCGGCATGCTGTTCCAGAACGGCGCCCTGTTCGACTCCCTGCCGGTCTGGGAGAATGTCTGCTTCAAACTGCTGGCCCAGGGGCGGATCGACCGGCGCGCGGCGCGCGAAAAAGCGGCGGAGGTCCTGGCGCTGGTCGGCCTCGCGCCCTCGGTCGGCGACCTCTACCCGGCGGAGCTCTCGGGCGGGATGCAGAAGCGGGTCGCGCTCGCGCGCGCCATCGCCGCGCAGCCCGACATCGTCTTCCTCGACGAGCCGAACACGGGCCTCGACCCGATCATGGCCGCGGTGATCGACGGGCTGATCGTGGACGTGGTGAAGCGCCTGGGCGCCACGGCATTGAGCATCACCCACGACATGGCGAGCGCCCGGCGCATCGGCGACGACGCGGCGATGATCCACAAGGGCCGCATCGTCTGGACCGGCCCGGCCGCAAGCCTCGGGCAGACCGGCAACCCGCTCGTGGACCAGTTCGCGCGCGGCGAGCGGGAGGGGCCGATCCAGATGGAGCTGCGGCGCTAGGCAGGATCTGCGCCCTCCTCCCGCCGCTTGACCCTTGCGCCTTCCCCGGCGCACGCTTCCCCGCACCGCCCCGGCCAAAGCCGGCACCTCCTCGTCCGGCGACCGCCGAGGGCTTCTGCGAGGACGTCCGCCGATGGCCCTGACCTTCACGCCCCTCCATCCGCTCTTCGTCGCCGAGGTCTCCGGCATCGACCTGCGCGAGCCCCTCACCCCCGCGCTCGCCGAGGAGATCCATCGCGGCATGGACCGCTACGCCGTCCTCGTCTTCCGCGGCCAGGAGATCGACGACGACCAGCAGATGGCCTTCGGCCGCGCCCTCGGCCCGCTGGAGCCGACGCGCGCCACCGTGGACGCCCACCGGCACCGCCTCAAGCACAAGGAGATGAACGACATCTCCAACCTCGACGAGGAGGGCAACATCCTCGCCGCGAACGACCGGCGGCGGATGTTCAGCCTCGGCAATCGCCTCTGGCACAGCGATTCCAGCTTCAAGGCCACGCCCGCGCTCTATTCCCTGCTGCACGGCCGCGTCGTCCCGCCCGAGGGCGGCGAGACCGAGTTCGCCGACATGCGCGCCGCCTGGGACGCGCTGCCGGAGAAGATGAAGGCCAAGGTGAAGGATCTGGTCTGCGACCACTCGCTGCTGTTCTCGCGCGGCCAGCTCGGCTTCACCGAGTTCACCGAGGAGGAGCGGCAGAAATTCGCCCCCGTGCCGCAGCGCCTGGTGCGCCGCCATCCGGGCTCGGGCCGCCTCTCGCTCTACCTCTCCTCGCATATCGGCCGCATCCATGGCTGGCCGACGCCGGAAGCGATGGCGCTGATCCGCGACCTGATGGAGCACGCGACGCAGCGCGAATTCGTCTACCGCCACCATTGGCGGCAGTACGACCTCGTCATGTGGGACAACCGCTGCACCATGCACCGCGCGCGTCCCTTCGAGGACAAGGAATACCCGCGCGACATGCGCCGCGTGACGCTGCAGGACGCCGCGCCGACCCTTCAGCAGGCGGCCTGAGGCGGTGGCCGGCGAGGGACGGCGGCCGGCCGTCCCCGCCCGCGGCAAGGCCGCCC
>JADGHI010000485.1 GCA_019689515.1 Acetobacteraceae bacterium
AAGGTGGGCGGCGTGGGGCGCGTGCTGGTGCAGGGCAGCATGCGCCCGGCGGTGCGGCTGCAGGCGGACCCGAGGCGGCTCGCCGCCTACGGCCTGTCGCTCGAGGACGTGCGGACCGCCGTCGCCGCGGCCAACATCGCCACGCCGAAGGGGAGCCTGGACGGGCCGCGCCAGGCCTCGGCGATCATGGCGAACGACCAGATCCGCTCGGCCGAGGATTTCCGCGACCTGATCATCGCCTGGCGCAACGACGCGCCCGTCCGGCTGCGCGACATCGGCACCGCGGTCGAGGATCTGGAGAACACGCTCAACGCCGCCTGGTACAACGGCCGCCGTGCCGTCCTGGTTGACGTGCAGCGCCAGCCCGGCGCCAACATCGTCGAGACGGTGGCGAATGTGCGGGCGCAGCTCCGCGAGCTGGAACGCGCCCTGCCGCCCGGCACGGAGCTCTCCGTCGTCGCCGACCGCACCGAGACGATCCGCGCCAGCGTGCGCGAGGTTCAGCTCAGCCTCGCCCTCGCGGTCGGGCTGGTGGTGGCGGTGATCTACCTGTTCCTGCGCAGCCTGCGGGCGACGGTGATCCCCGGCGTGGCGCTGCCCCTCTCTATCCTCGGCACCTTCGGGGTGATGGCCTTCGCCGGCTACTCGCTCAACAACCTCTCGCTGATGGCGCTGACCATCGCGACTGGCTTCGTCGTGGACGACGCGATCGTGATGATCGAGAACATCGTCCGCCTGATCGAGGAGGGGAAGAAGCCCCTGGACGCGGCCTTCGACGGCGCGCGGCAGATCGGCTTCACCATCGTCTCGCTCACCGTCTCGCTGATCGCGGTGTTCATCCCGCTGCTGTTCATGCCGGGCGTGGTGGGGCGGCTGTTCCAGGAATTCGCGATGACGCTGTCGATCGCCGTCGTCGTCTCGATGGTGGTCTCGCTCACCCTGACGCCGATGATGTGCGGCCGGATGCTGCGCCCGGCGGAGGAGGAGCGGTCGGGGCGGATCGCGCGCGCGGTGGGGCGCGCCAACGACGCGCTGCGCGACGCCTACGGCCGCAGCCTGGTCTGGACCCTCCGGCACCAGGGCCTGATGCTGGCCTTCGCGGCGCTGACGCTCGGCGTCACGGTCTGGCTCTACGTCGCGATGCCCAAGGGCTTCCTGCCGGTGCAGGACACTGGCCTCATCGTCGCGACCGTGGAGGGGCCGGAGGACGCCTCCTTCGCGCGCATGGCGGCCTTGCAGGCCCAGGCGGCGGAGGTGATCCGCGCCGACCCGGCGGTCTCGGCCACTGCCTCGGTGGTCGGCGCGGGGACGGTGAACCTGGCGCAGAACACGGGCCGGATCACGGCAGTGCTGCGCCCGCGCGAGCAGCGCGAGGGGGATGTCCGGGCGGTGATCGCGCGGCTCCAGCCGGCGCTCGACGCCATCCCGGGCGCGGTCGTGCACCTCCAGCCCGTGCAGGACATCACGATCGGCGCGCGGGCGGGCAGCACCTCCTACCAGTACACGCTGATGGATCCCGACCCGGCGCGGCTCGCCGCCTTCGCGCCGCGCCTGCGGGAGCGGCTTGCCGAGCTGCCGGAACTGCGCGACGTCTCCTCCGACCAGCGCGACGGCGGCCTGCGCATCACCGTCGAGGTGGACCGCGCCCGCGCCGGGCGGCTCGGCGTGACCATGCAGGCGGTGGACGACGTACTCTACAGCGCCTTCGGCCAGCGCCAGATCTCGACCATCTACGGCCAGGCCAACCAGTACCGCGTGGTGCTGGAGGCGACGCCGGAGCTGCGCGACGACCCGACGCTGATCGGCCAGCTTCGCGTGCCGGCGCAGGGCGGCGCCGCGCAGGTGCCGCTCGCGGAGATCGCGCGCATCGGCCGCGCCGCGGGCCCGCTGACGGTGACGCGGCAGGCGCAATTCCCGGCGGTGACACTCGGCTTCGACCTCGCGCCGGGCGTCTCGCTCGGCCAGGCGGTGGCGGCGATCCGCGCGGCGGAGGCCGAGCTCGGCATGCCGGAGACCATGACCGGGACCTTCGTCGGCGACGCCGCGGAGTTCCAGCGGGCGCTCGCCGGGCAGGTCTGGCTGATCCTCGCCGCGGTGGTGGTGATCTACATCGTGCTCGGCATGCTCTACGAGAGCGTGATCCACCCGGTCACCATCCTCTCCACGCTGCCCTCGGCCGGCATTGGCGCGCTGCTCGCGCTCGAGCTGTTCGGGCTCGACCTGTCCGTGGTCGCGCTGATCGGCATCGTGCTGCTGATGGGCATCGTGAAGAAGAACGCGATCATGATGATCGACTTCGCGCTGGAGGCGCAGCGCGAGGGCGATCTCGCGCCGCGCGAGGCGATCGTCGAGGCGGCGGTCAAGCGGTTCCGCCCGATCATGATGACGACCATGGCCGCGCTCCTCGGCGCGGTGCCGCTGGTGCTGGAGCAGGGGACGGGGTCGGAGTTGCGCATCCCGCTCGGCGTTTCGGTGATCGGCGGGCTGCTGCTTTCCCAGGTGATCACCCTCTACACCACGCCGGCGATCTACCTCGCGCTCGAGCGGTTGCGGGCGGCGCTGGCGCGAGGCGGCGGCAGCCACGGCGCGGCCGCTGTCCCGGCCGAATAGCGCCCCGGGCGGCGGCCATGTCGATCTCCGGGCCCTTCATCCGCCGGCCGATCGCGACGGCGCTGCTCGCCATCGGCATCGCGCTCGCCGGGCTGGTCGCCTATTTCGCGCTGCCGATCGCGCCGCTGCCGCGCGTGGACCTGCCGACCATCGTCGTCTCCGCCAGCCAGCCGGGGGCGGACCCCGCGACCATGGCCTCCTCCGTCGCGGCGCCGCTGGAGCGCCGGCTCGGCGCGATTGCCGGCGTGACGGAGATGACCTCCACCTCCTCGCTCGGCAGCACCTCCATCGTCGTGCAGTTCGACCTCAGCCGCAGCATCGAGGCCGCGGCGCGCGACGTGCAGGCGGCGATCAACGCGGCGGGTTCCGACCTGCCGGCCGACCTGCCGAACCCGCCGCGCTTCCGCAAGGCGAATCCGGGCGACGCGCCGGTGCTGATCATGGCGATGACCTCGGACACGATCGCGCCGAGCGCCGTCTACGACGCGGCCGACAGCGTGCTCGCGCAGCACATCGCGCGGGTGCCCGGCGTATCGCAGGTGGTGGTCGGAGGGTCGGAGCAGCCGGCGATCCGCGTCGCGGTGAACCCGGCGGCGGCGCATGCCGCGGGCGTCTCGCTCGAGGCTATCCGCCAGGCGATCCGGACCGCCAACGTCACCCAGCCGACCGGCCTCGTGGACGGGCGCGACCATTCCGCCGCGATCGCGGTGAACGACCGGCTGACCACGCCCGAGGAGTTCGGCGCCATCGTCCTCCGTGCGACCGACGGCGCGGTGGTCCGGCTCTCGGACGTGGCCGACGTCGCGCTCGACGTCCGTGACCGGCGGCAGGGCGGCTCCTTTGACGGGCGGCCGGCGGTCCTCGTGACCGTCTTCAAGA
>JADGHI010000012.1 GCA_019689515.1 Acetobacteraceae bacterium
TCATTATATTGATCTACGCCACGGAAGAAATATCTCCAATGGGTTCCATTGGGGTGCATCGACAAATTCGTTGTGGCTTTTAATTGAATCTTGATATCAACTTCCTGTAGATAAGCTGATTTACTCTGGAACGGTCCCCAAGCTGTCAATTCTGCGTCGATGCCGTTATTATCGTCATGACGACTTCCTAATTTGCACCCCATATTGGCAGCAGAGGCCACCGCGTGCAAATATGCGTAGCTTAGTTCCGCTTCAACGTTTTGTTCGACAAGTGGACGCACGCCGCCACGCCCTCCCCCCCACGTTGCACGGAACATCACGATCGTTCGATTGAAACATTCCGTCAACGGGGACGTCGAGCGCATGGGCAAAGACTAAGCACACCGTGCCCTTGCGGCCCTGGCGCGGAGAGGACTCTTCCAAGCACCCCTCCGCACCGTGCTGCTATTTCGGCGCCAGCACCATGACCATCTGGCGGTTCTCGAGCCGCGGGAACTGCTCGACCTTGATCGTGTCGCCGAGCTCGTTGCGGATCCGCTCCAGCACCTTCGCGCCCAGATCCTGGTGCGCCATCTCGCGGCCGCGGAAACGGAGCGTCACCTTGACCTTGTCGCCTTCCTCGAGGAAGGAGCGCATCGCCCGCATCTTCACGCTGTAGTCGTGGTCGTCGATGTTCGGGCGAACCTTGATTTCCTTGACCTCGACGATCTTCTGCTTCTTGCGCGCCTCGTTGGCCTTCTTCTGCTGCTCGTACTTGTACTTGCCGTAGTCCAGGATCTTGACCACGGGCGGAACAGCATTGGGGCTGATCTCGAGCAGGTCCAGGCCGGCGTCGTAGGCGCGCTGCAGCGCCTCTCGGGTGCTCACAACCCCGACCATCTCGCCGTTCTGGTCGATGAGGCGAACCTGGGGAACCCGGATCTCCTCATTGACCCGCGGACCGTCGCGGGTCGGCATCTGGGCGGGCATAGGTCCTCTGGCTATGGCTCAGCTCCTTTGGCTATGGCAACGAATGCGTATAATATGGACGGCGGCTCAAGCCGTCGCAACCTTGAGATCGGGCGGCACGGCTTCCGCCGCAAGGCGTGAAACGGCCTCCTCCAGCCTCAGGGTCTCCTGTTCCCGGCCGGGCAGGCGCCGCAGCACCAGGCTCCGCTCCTCCGCCTCCCGCCGGCCGACAACAGCCAGCACCGGCACGCGCTGCTCGATGTGGTCCACGACCTTGCGGTTGATCTTCTCGTTCCGCAGGTCGAGTTCCACCCGCAGCCCGGCCTTCCGCAGCGCCTCCGCCGCCTCCTGCGCGAAGGGCGCGGCATCGTCCACGATGCTCGCCACCACCACCTGGACCGGGGCGAGCCAAAGCGGGAAGCGGCCGGCATACTGCTCGATCAGGATGCCGAGGAAGCGCTCGAAGCTGCCGAGGATGGCGCGGTGCAGCATGACCGGGCGCCGCCGCGTCCCGTCCTCGGCGACGTATTCGGCGTCGAGCCGCTCCGGCAGCACGAAGTCCACCTGCAGCGTGCCGCACTGCCACTCCCGCCCGATCGCGTCGCGCAGCACGAATTCGAGCTTCGGGCCGTAGAAGGCGCCCTCCCCCGGGTTCAGCGCGTATTCGACGCCGACGATCCGGCAGGCCTCCTTCAGCGCCGCCTCCGCCCGGTCCCAGGTCGCGTCGTCGCCGGCCCGGACCGGCGGGCGGTCCGAGAACTTCACCGTGAACTCGCTGAAGCCGAGGTCGCGGTAGATCGAGGCGAGCAGGTCCACGAACCGCGCTGTCTCCTCCGCGATCTGGTGCTCCTCGCAGAAGATGTGCGCGTCGTCCTGGGTGAAGGCGCGGACGCGCATGAGGCCGTGCAGCGCGCCGGAGGGCTCGTAGCGGTGGCAGGAGCCGAACTCCGCCATGCGCAGCGGCAGCTCGCGGTAGGAGCGGATCCCCTGCCTGAAGATCTGCACGTGGCAGGGGCAGTTCATCGGCTTCAGCGCGAGCACGCGGTCCTTCTCGGACTCGTCCTCGACGGTGGCGATGAACATGTGCTCGCGGAACTTCTCCCAGTGGCCCGAGGCCTCCCAGAGCTTCCGGTCCACGAGCTGCGGGGTGCGCACTTCCTGGTAGCCGGCCGCGTCGAGGCGCCGGCGCATGTAGCCCTCCACCGTGCGGTAGAGGCGCCACCCCTTCGGGTGCCAGAAGACGCTGCCGACCGCCTCCTCCTGGAAATGGAACAGGTCCATCTCCTTGCCGATCCGGCGGTGGTCGCGCCGCTCCGCCTCCTCGAGCTGGTGGAGGTAGGCGTCCAGCTCCTTCTGGTCGCGCCAGGCGGTGCCGTAGATGCGGCTCAGCATGGCGTTGCGGTGGTCGCCCCGCCAGTAGGCGCCGGCCACCTTCATCAGCTTGAAGGCGGTGCCGACATCGCCGGTCGAGCGCATGTGCGGGCCGCGGCAGAGGTCCAGCCAATCGCCCTGGCGGTAGATGGAGATCACCTCGTCCGGCGGCAGGTCGCGGATGATCTCGGCCTTGTACCGTTCGCCCCTCGCCTCGAAGAAGCGGATCGCCTCCTCGCGCGGCCATTCCTCGCGCACGAAGGGCGCGTTGCGCGCGATGATCTCGCGCATCTTCGCCTCGATCGCGGGGAAGTCGTCCGGGGTGAAGGGCTCGTTGCGGGCGAAGTCATAGTAGAAGCCGTTCTCGATCGCCGGGCCGATCGTGACCTGGGTGCCCGGGAACAGCTCCTGCACCGCCTCCGCCAGCACATGGGCGGCATCGTGGCGGATCAGCTCCAGCGCCTCGGGGTCCTTGCGGGTGACGAAGCGGACGGAGGCGTCGCGGTCCAGCACGGCCGAAAGGTCCATCAGCCTGCCGTCCACGCGCATGGCGAGCGCCGCCCTGGCCAGGCCGGGCCCGATCGCGGCGGCGATCTCCGTGCCCGTGACCGGCCCGTCGAAGCGGCGCACGGATCCGTCGGGCAGGGTAATCACGGGCATCGGTCGGGATTTCCTTGGTCCTGGGTCAAGCGTGTCGGGGCGAGACGGGCGCGCGGGACTCCCCGAGGCCCGGGAGAGGCCGCGGGGGCCGGACGATGGGCACCCAGCCCCCGCCGGTCAAGGCGTCGAGGCCGCCACCGCCTCACCAAGATCGCTGTCGCCGCGAATATATGGCGCGGCGGAGCCGCCGGCTCCACTCCCGGCGAGGGGCGGCATCTCCTCCCCCGCGGTCAGCCCCGCCAGCGCAGCCATCACCTGCCGCGGCTCCAGCCCCGCTAGGGGCACCTGGCGCAGCACGGCCACCCTCGGGCCGCGCGGCGCGCAGAGCGCCGGGTCGCTGTCCTCGCCGAACAGCGCCAGGGTCGGGCATCCGCACATCGCGACCAGATGCGTCGGCCCGGTGTCGTTGCCCACCGCCAGCGTCGCCCGGCGCGCCAGCGCGCCGATATCGGCGAAGCCGGTCCGGCCGGTCAGGTCCACCGTCTCCGGCGCCCGCGCCCCGATCGCCGCGGCGAGCGGCGCCTCCACCGCCCCGCCGAGGACGACGCAGGGCAGGCCGAGCATCGCCGCCAGCTCGCCGTAGCGCTCCGCCGGCCAGCGTTTGGCCGGCCGGGTCGGCGCCGCGCCCGGGATGAGCAGCACGAAGCGATCCGGCAGGCCGAAGCGCGACAGGTCGGCGTCCAGCCAGGACAGGTCGGGCGGGGGGAATTCGACGAGCCCCGCCGCCTGGAGCTGATCGCGCTGGCGCTCGACCGTATGCATCTTGTCCCGCCGCGGATTGGCGTGCGGGTGGGAGCAGCCGCGGGCGATCCCGGACCAGCCCACCCCCCGCCCCACGAACCACCGATAGCGCGAGGACCGCGCCGAGGTCTGGAGGTCGTAGACGAAGTCGAACCGCCCCGCGCGCAGCCGCCGCGCCAGCCGCCACAGGCCGGCAAGGTCGGCCGAGGCCGGACGCCCGTCCGTCCAGACCTCGTCGAACCAGGGGCTGCGCCGCGCCAGCTCGCCATAGGGCGGCGTGGTCAGCAGGGTGATGTGCGCCGCCGGATGGCCGTGGCGGATCGCCGCGAAGGCCGCGAAGGCCTGGGCGAAGTCGCCCAGCGCGGAAAGCTTGATGACGAGGATCCGCTCGGCCTCGGGGCGCGGCGGCATGGCGCGGGTTGGGGTCACAGCAGTTCTCGATAGACGGCGAGGGTGGCGCGCTGCATCGCCTCGGTGGTGTAGCCCCCTTCCAGCACTGCTTGGCGCGCCCGGGCTCCCATCGCCGCGCGCGTCTCCGCCGGCAGAGCCAGCGCGCGGGCGAGCGCCGCGGCCAGCGCCTCCGGGTCGCCGGGCGGGACGCGCCAGCCCGTCTCGCCCTCAGCCACCGTCTCGCGCGCCGCGCCGTGATCGGTGGCGATCACCGGCCGGCCCATGGCCTGAGCCTCGATCACGGTGCGGCCAAAGGCTTCCGGATCGGTCGAGGCGCTCACCGCCACGTCGCACAGCAGCAGCGCCGCGGCCATGTCGTCGCACGGCCCGACCAGCCGCACCCGCCCGGCGAGGCCGCGCGCCGCGATCAGGTCGTCCAGCTCGGCGCGGAAGCCCGCGCGGCCCTCGGACCCGCCGACCAGGAGGGCGATGGCCTCGCCGGGCAGCCGCGCCATCGCCTCGACCAGCACGGCCTGCCCCTTCCAGCGGGTGATCCGGCCGGGGAGCATCACCACGGGCGGGCTCGCGGCAGCGCCGCCGGGCTCCGGCAGGCCCCAGGCGGCGCGCAGCGCGGCGAGGCGCTCCGGCGCCACCGCCGCCGGGTCGAACACGCGCAGGTCCACGCCGCGCGGAATCACCCGCACCCGCCCCGGATCGGTGCCATGCCGTTCGGCGATCAGCCCCGCGATGAAGCGGCTGATCGCGATGACCCGCTCGCCCCGTGCCATGACCGAGTTGTAGAGGCGCTTTCCCGGGAAGCCTTCGTTGTAGCTGCCGTGATAGGTCGTGACGAAGCGCACCCCGGCGCGCCGGGCCGCGAGCAGCGCCGACCAGGCCGGCGCCCGCGAGCGGGCATGGATCACCGCCACCCCCTCGCGGCGTGCCAGCGCGGCGAGGGCCGCGGCGTTGCGCCAGAGCGCCGACGGCGTGCGGCGGTCGAGCGGGAGGACGAAGTGCCGGGCGCCCAGGCGCTCGAGTTTCGGGACCATGGGCCCGCCGGCGGAGGCCACCAGGGCGCGGAACCCGGCGCCGACCAGGGCCTCGGCGATCTCCAGCGTGCCGCGCTCGACCCCCCCGGAGACCAGGGCAGGTAGGACCTGCAATACGGCGGGACCAGGCGCGCAATCGGGAGACACCAGTGCGGTGGTTACTCCCGGGCGGCGGAGTCGGTCCAGAGGGTCCGGATTGCGCCTTGGTTGGCGGGGAATCGCAAACCCCTACCCTTGGTTGGGTAGAAGCCAATGCAGGAATGTTTTACCCTATAGTAATGAATCCCTTCCTCCTCTCGGTCCTGCTCCTCTCGGGCGCAGCCTTCATACACGGGAGGTCGGTGGCGCCCGAACTGCGGATGGCGAACGCGGTCGCGGACAAGACGTGGAAGCTCCTGGGCAAGGCGGCGCTCCTCGCCTGGTTCGGGATGTTGGCCTGGGGCGTCCTGCATAAGGGCGTCTGGCTGACCCTCGCTGCCCTGGTGGGCTCGCTCGCGCTCAACGCACTGATCGCACGGCGGGGGCCGATGTCGGCCTGGCCAGGGCTCTCGATGGTCTTCGCCGTGACGGGCCTCGGCCTCGCGGCCGCGACGGTGCTCGGACGGATCTGAACCGCCAGCGCGGGGAAGGTGGGCCGGCGGAGAGGACGGCGCGCACCGCTGCCCGTCCGCGCAGGGTCCACGCAGCGCGTGGGGCCGAGGCTGCGGCATGGCCGCGCAGCCACGGCCCCGCGGCAGGACGGGCACAGGGTACTGTCGCTTCGATGCGACGGAGGATCGCGCGGCGGTGACGCTTTGGGCTGCCACCGGGCCGAAGGGGGTCAGCTCCCGCTTGCCTCCGACTCCTGATCGGGCGCCGGCGCCGCGTTGAGCTGGATGTAACGCTCGATCCCGATCTGCCGGATCAGGTCGAACTGCCGGTCGAGGAAGTCCACATGCTCCTCCTCGCTCTCCAGGATGCGGCGCAGCAGGTCGCGCGAGACGTAGTCGCGCACCGACTCGCAATGCGCGATGCCCTCGCGCAAGTCGGCCATGGCCTTCTGCTCCAGCGCGAGGTCAGCGCGCAGGATCTCCTCCACGGTCTGCCCGACCACGATGTTGTTCAGCCGCTGCACGTTCGGCAGCCCGTCGAGGAACAGGATGCGCTGGATCAGCCAGTCGGCATGGCGCATCTCGTCGACGGATTCCTTGTACTCGAAATCCCCGAGCCGGGTGACGCCCCAGTGCTGCAGCGTGCGCGCGTGCAGGAAATACTGGTTGATCGCCGTCAGCTCGTTGGTGAGCTGGGTGTTCAGGTGGTCAATGACCTTCGGGTCGCCCTTCACCGTGCCGCTCTCCCGGTGCCGTGCGGCAGGAAGAGCACACTACGGGAATGCGCATCAAGCCGCCGCCGGACACGCCCTCGCGAACCAGACGCCACCGAGCGGGCCGGGTTGGCGCGCAGCGACCTCGCGGATCGCGGCGAGGATGGTGCGCGTGCACCCGCCGCACTGCGCACGGCCGCCACAGGCCTCGTACACCGCCTTCGGGCGACGGGCGCCGGCGGCGACGGCGGCGGCGACCTGAGTGTCGGTCAGGCCGTTGCACAGGCAGATGTACATGGTGCCGCTCCGCCCTCAGCGCCAGCCCGCGCGCTGCAGGATCTGCAGCGCCTCGGCCGCCCGCGCCGCACCGCCCGTCGTGTCGATCGGCTCGGCGCGGAAGGTGCCCATCGCGGCGAGCGCCGGGTGCAGCGGCACGTCAGGCACCACCGGGTATTCCATGTTGCCGAGCGCGAACAGCTCCTGCGCCTTGTGGTCGGTGAGGTACTCGAGGAAGCGCACCGCCGCCTCCCGGTGCGGCGCGGTGCGCACCAGCGCGGCGCCGGAGATGTTCACATGCGTCCCGCGGTCGCCCGGCGCCTGGTTGGGGAAGATCACGCCGATGCGGCGGAACAGCGCCTGGTCCTCCGGCTTCTCCGACCGGCCGAAATGACCGAGGTAGTAGGTGTTGGAGATGGCAAGCTGGCACTGGCCCGCAGGGATGGCGCGGAACTGGTCGCGGTCGCCGCCCTGCGGCGGCCGGGCCATGTTGGCGACGACGCCCCTCGCCCACTGCTCCGTCCGCTCCGGCCCGTTCGCGGCGAGGATCGAGGCGGCGAGGCCGATATTGTAGGGATGGCTGCCGGAGCGGACGCAGATCTGTCCACGGAAGCGCGGATCGGCGAGGTCCTCGTAGCGCGTCAGCCCCTCCGGCGCGCCGCGCTCGCGGTCGTACATGATCACGCGGGCGCGCTGGGAGACGGCGAACCAGTGCCCCTCCGGATCGCGCACGCCCGCCGGCACGCGCTGCGTGATCACGGCGGAGCCGTGCGGAGCGGTGATTCCGGCCTCCTTGGCGCGGGCCAGGCGGGCAACGTCCACGGTGATGAAGACGTCGGCCGGGCTGTTGCGGCCCTCCGACTGGATGCGGGCGATGAGCTGGTCGGCGTTGCCCTCGATCAGCCGGACGCGGATGCCGGTGTCGCGGGTGAAGGCGTCGTAGAGCTGGCGGTCGGTGTCGTAGTGGCGCGCGGAATAGACCGCGACCTCGCCGCCGTTCCCCTGCTGGGCGCGCCCTGCGGCCGGCAACAGCGCAGCCGTGGCGCCGAGTGCGGTGAGGAGCATCAGGCAGCGGCGGCGGTCGAGGCGCATGGCGGAGACCCGTGTTGCGATTAAGTCGAGGCGCATGGCGGAGACCCGTGTTGCGATTAACTCGCAACATCACTAGCCCAATTGCGAATGGTTCGCAACTTCGTTCTCCGGCCCTGCCCCGCGTCCAATGCAAGGCTGCCAGACCACAGCCGGCGAGCAGCCGAGGCACCGCCGAGTTAGTAAGGCACGGGCGGGATAGGGATGCCGGACGCCGCGCGCCCGATCGAGCACCGCCTGCATCGGCCGCCGTCCGACGCCGTAGCCCTGCGCCGCCCGATCGGTGACGATGGCGCCGACCGCGCGCGGATCGGATCGCGCCCGCTGAGAAACCTGAAGACAAGAACCCGGCCCTTCTTCGGCGACCACGCCGAACGCTGAGGGATGGCGGAGGAAGCCACCAAGGCGCTGCACCGCGACCTCGGCCGCGGGGAAGATCGGCACGAAGCCGCGCCGTTCGTTGACCGGGCGGAACACCTCATGGCAGAGGCGGCGCACGGTTCCGCATCCGCCTCCTTCGCCGGCAGGATCGCCACATCCATCGGCGTCGCCCGCCCTTCGCTCCGGGCATCCTCGCCGATCCGGCCGCAGCACCCGACGGAAATCCCTCAGGCGGGCAGGCGGGCGCCCCCGAGGACGACCGCCGCCCGATCCGTCCCGGTCGGGCGGCGGATGGCCTCTATTCCAGCCCGCGCAGGAACTTCGCCCGCGCCGTCGCCCCCGCCATCAGGAAGGCGTGGTCATTGCCCGAGAGGAGGAATCGCGCGCCGAGGCCGATGTATTCCTTCGCCACCACCTCGTCATACACGCCGCCCATGCCGAGCGTCTTGCCGTGCTTGGCGCAGGCGGCCGCGACCCGCTCATAGGCCCGGCGCACATCCGGGTGGCCGATCTGGCCGGAGATGCCCATCGTCGCGGTGAGGTCGGAGGTGCCGATCAGCAGCACGTCCACCCCCGGCACGGCGGCGATGGCCTCGGCGTTCTCCACCGCCTCCGGCGTCTCGATCATCACCGCCACCAGCACCGCCTCGTTCAGCTCCTTCTGCGCCTGGGCGTTGCCCGGGGCGAGGTAGCCATACTGCGCCGGCGCCCCGCCCCAGGAGCGGTGGCCGACCGGCGGGTAGCGGTAGGCGTCGGCGACCGCCTTCGCCTCCTCGGCCGTGTCCACATGCGGCACCACGACGCCCATCGCGCCGTTGTCGAGGCAGCGCGTGCCCTCGAACAGCGCATCCTTGCAGACGCGCACAATCGGCGTCACGCCCTGGCTGAGCGCCGCGATGCAGATGCGCGTGGCGTCGTCCACGCTCATCGCGCCGTGCTCCATGTCGATGAACAGCCAGTCGTAGCCGGCGGCGGCGGCGATCATGCCGGTGGCAGGGCCGCGCAGGTGGTTCACGCCGAAGCCGAGGGCGAGCTTGTTCTGGGCGATCTGCTGCTTGGCGCGGTTCGGGACGAGCGGCATGGCGTATGGTTCCTCCGGGATGGCGGGGCCGGGACGGCACGCCGCGCCAGCGCATCATGCGCGCCGCCGGGGGTCAATCCGCCGCGGCGTCCGCCTCCGCCTTCGCCTTCGCCTTCGCCTCGCGGTTCTCGACCAGCGCCATCAGCGTGTCCAGGCGGTCCGCCTCGCCCGCCGGCTTGTCGCGGCGGATGCGCAGGATGCGCGGGAAGCGCAGCGCCACGCCCGACTTGTGCCGCGTGGAGCGCTGCGCCGCGTCGAAGGCCACCTCCAGGACCAGCCCCTTCTCCACCTCCCGCACCGGGCCGAAGCGCGCCACGGTGTGGTTGCGGATCCAGCGGTCGAGCCAGAGCAGTTCCTGGTCCGTGTAGCCGGAATAGGCCTTGCCGACCGGGACCAGCTCCTCGCCGCCGCGCCCGTCCGGGCGCCAGAGGCCGAAGGTGTAGTCGCTGTAGTAGCTGGACCGCTTGCCGCTGCCGCGCTGCGCGTACATCAGCACCGCGTCGATCGAGAGCGGCGCGCGCTTCCACTTCCACCACAGCCCCTTCACCCGCCCCGCCACATAGGGGCTGTCGGCGCGCTTGAGCATCAGCCCCTCGATCGAGGCGGCCCGCGCGCCCTCGCGGATGGCCGCGAGCTGGTGCACGGAGGCGAAGGCGATCTGCGGCGAGAGATCCATGCGCGCGGGGCAGGTGCGGGCGATCCAGGATTCCAGCCGGGCGCGGCGCGCGTCGAAGGGCAGCGCACGCAGGTCCTCCGTGCCCTCGAACAGCAGGTCGTAGAGCCGCACGCCCACCGGGTAGTCGCGCATCAGCTTCGGCCCGACGGTCTTGCGGTTCAGCCGCTGCTGCAGGTCGGCGAAGGGCGCGACCTCGCCACCGCCGCGGATCACCAGCAGCTCGCCGTCGAGGACGGCGTGGAAGTCCATCGCCTCCACGATCTCCGGGAAGGCGGCGGAGACGTCCTCGCCGCCGCGGCTCCAGATCCGCCGCCCGCCCGGGCCGGCGCAGAGCTGGACGCGGATGCCGTCCCATTTCCACTCGGCGCGCCACTCCTCCGGCCGCAGCGTGGCGAGGTCGGCATCCTCCAGCGGGTGGGCGAGCATCAGCGGGCGGAAGACCGGGGCGTCGCGCGGGTCGGGCCGCTCGGCCTTGCCCTCCAGCCAGCGGAACAGCGGCAGGTAGGGCGGCGCGACGCCGTGCCAGACCTCCTCGATCTCCTCGATGGGCCGGCCGGACCATTCGGCGAGGGCGAGGCGGGCGAGCCGGCCGGAGACGCCGACGCGCAGCCCGCCCGTCACCAGCTTGATCAGCGCGAAGCGGCCATTGGCGTCGAGCGAATCGAGCCAGCCCGCAATCAGGTCGGGCAGTTCGGACTTGGGCGTGGCGTCCAGCGCCTCCACCACCTCGGAGAGCGTCGGCGGCGGCGTGTTCACGCCGGCACGCTGCGGCCAGATCAGCGCAATGGTCTCGGCGGAATCGCCGACATAGTCGCGGCTGAGCGCGAGCAGCACCGGATCGGTGCGCGCTGCCGCCAGGTCGCGGATCAGCGCCGGCTTGGCGGTGGCGAAGGTCAGCTCCTCGGTCAGCGCGGCGAGGCCGATGCCGCGGTCCGGATCCGGCTGCTCGGCGAACCAACGCTTCAGCAGGGCGATCTTGGCGTTGCGGCCAGGCGTGAACACCAGGCGCTCGAGCAGCGCGGCGAAGGCCGGGATGCTCACGCCACGCCGCCCTCGGCCGTTGCCGGCACCGCCGGCTCGGGCGCCGCATCCTCGCCCTCGTCCTCCTCGCCGAGACCGACCAGGTGCAGCGCGCGTCCGCGGATGCCGCGCAGGCCCATCGCGTGCACCAGCGCGTCGTCGCGGCCATGCGTCACCCAGACCTCCGGCGCGCCGGTCTCGTCGATGGTCGCGTTCAACTCGTCCCAGTCGGAATGGTCGGAGATGACGAGCGGCAGCTCCACGCCGCGCGCCTTGGCGCGCTGGCGCACCCGCATCCAGCCGGAGGCGAGGCAGACCACCGGATCGGCGAGGCGCCGCGCCCAGCGCTCCGCAACGGCGGAGGGCGGCGCCAGCACGATTGCGCCGCGCAGCGCGCCCTTCTGCGCCACCGTCGCCAGCCGGATGTCGCCAAGGCGCACGCCCAGCTCCTCGTAGGTATGGCAGAGCGGCAGCAGCGCGCCATGCAGCCAGACCGGCGCGTCCCAGCCGGCGCGGCGCAGCAGCGCGATCAGCCGCTGGGTCTTGCCGAGCGCGTAGCAGCCGACGACGTGGGTCCGGTCCGGGAACAGCGCGACGGAGGCGAGAAGCCTGGCGATCTCCTGCTCCGGAGGCGGGTGACGGAAGACCGGAAGGCCGAAGGTCGCCTCGGTGACGAAGACGTCGCAGCTGCGCTCCACCTCGAAAGGCGCGCAGGTCGGGTCGGGGGTGCGCTTGTAGTCGCCGGAGATCACGGCGCGGCTGCCCTGCCATTCCAGGCAGACCTGGGCGCTGCCGAGCACATGGCCGGCCGGGCGAAGCCAGATGCGCACGCCGTTGTGCAGGACGACCTCGCCGGGGAGGAGCGGCTGCTGTTGGCGCCCCGCCCGCTCCGCGCCGAGGCGCGCGCGCATGATGGCCAGCGTTTCCGGCGTGGCGAGGACCGCCTCATGGTCCGGTTGTGCGTGGTCGGAATGTCCATGGGTGATCACGGCGCGCGCGACGGGGCGCGTCGGATCGATGAAGAAATCGCCGGGTTCGCACCAGAGCCCCGCCGGGGTGACGCGGAGCCAGGTCTCGGGATGGGGCATGCCGCGGTAGAGATGGCGAAGGACGCTGGGGATCCAAGGCTGCGCGGCGCCGCGCGCGACCACCTTCCCGCCGCCTCGCCGCCCGGCCATAGTGCCCCGCCGATGGGAACATTGCCAGAACCTTTCGCCGGCTGGTTCGCCGGCCGTGGCTGGACGCCGCGCCCGCATCAGCTCGCCCTGCTGCGCGCGGCGGAGGCAGGCGAATCGGTGCTGCTCATCGCGCCGACCGGGGGTGGCAAGACCCTCGCGGGGTTCCTCCCCAGCCTGGTTGACCTGCACCGCAACCCGCGGCCCGGGCTGCACACGCTCTATGTCTCGCCGCTGAAGGCGCTCGCGGTGGACATCGCGCGCAACCTCACCGCGCCGGTGCAGGAGATGGGCCTCGCGGTCCGCATCGAGACCCGCACCGGCGACACGCCCGCCAACCGCCGCGCCCGCCAGCGCGCCGACCCGCCGCAGATCCTGCTGACCACGCCGGAGAGCCTGACGCTGCTGCTGACCCTGCCCGAGGCGGGCGCCCTGTTCGGCGGCCTCGCCGCGGTGGTGGTGGACGAGGTGCATGCGCTGGCCGGGACGAAGCGCGGCGACCAATTGGCGCTCTGCCTCTCCCGCCTCGCCCGTCTGGCGCCGGCAGCGCGTCGGGTCGGGCTGTCGGCGACGGTCGCGCATCCCGAGCCGCTGCGCGCCTGGCTCTCGCCCACCGCCCGGGCGGAGGACGTGCGGCTGATCCAGGTGCGCGGCGGCGCGGCGCCGGAGCTCTCGGTGATGCTGCCCGAGGGGCACCTCCCCTGGGGCGGACATATGGGGCTTGCCAGCGCGCCGGAGATCCACCGCCGCATCCGGGCGGCGCGCGTCACCATCGTCTTCGTCAACACCCGCGCCCAGGCGGAGCTGTTGTTCCAGGCGCTCTGGCGCCTCAACGAGGACACCCTGCCGATCGCCCTGCACCATGGCAGCCTCACGGTCGAGCAGCGGCGCAAGGTGGAGGCGGCGATGGCGGCGGGGCGGCTGCGCGCCGTGGTGGCGACGGCGAGCCTCGATCTCGGCATCGACTGGGGCGATGTGGACCAGGTGATCCAGGTCGGGGCGCCGAAGGGCGTCTCGCGGCTGCTGCAACGGGTCGGACGCGCCAACCACCGCATGGACGAGCCCTCGCGCGCCATCCTCGTCCCCGCCAACCGCTTCGAGGTGATCGAATGCGCCGCCGCGCTGCGCGCGATCGCGGCCGGCGAGCTGGACGGCGAGCCGCCGCGGCCGGGCGGGCTCGACGTGCTGGCGCAGCATATCCTGGCGATGGCCTGCCACGCCCCCTTCCACCCGGACGACCTCTACGCCGAGGTCACGCGCGCCGCACCCTATGCGGAACTCTCCCGGCGCGACTTCGACGACGTGCTGCGCTTCGTCGAGGACGGCGGCTATGCGCTGCGCGTCTATGAGCGCTTCCGCCGGCTGTTCCGCGATGCGCAGGGTATGATCCATGTGCGCGACCAGCGCGTGGCGCGGCAGTTGCGCATGAACCTCGGCACCATCGTCGAGACGCCGATGCTCAAGGTGCGGCTGCGCGGCGGGCCGGTGCTCGGCGAGGTGGAGGAGTGGTTCGTCTCCACCCTCGAACCCGGCGACGGCTTCATGTTCGCCGGCCAGACGCTGCGCTTCGAGGGGCTGGACGCCACCACCTGCGTCGTCTCCCGCGGTGCAGGGGGAGAGCTGCGGGTGCCCGTCTATGCCGGCGCGCGCATGCCGCTCTCGACCTATCTCGCCGCGCGGGTGCGGGAGATCATCCACGATCCGCGCCGGTGGAAGGCGCTGCCGGAACCGGTGCGCGAATGGCTGCGCCTGCAGCGGCGCCATTCCGCGCTGCCCGAGCCGGACGGGTTGCTGATCGAGACCTTCCCGAAGGGCGGGAGGTGGTTCCTCGTCGCCTATTGCTTCGAGGGGCGGCTCGCCCACCAGACGCTCGGCATACTGGTGACGAAGCGGATGGAGCGGATGGGCTACGGCCCGCTCGGCTACCTCGCCACCGATTACGTCCTGGCCACCTGGTCGGCCTTCGAGCCGACGGAGGTCGAGACGCTGTTCGAGGAGGACCTCCTCGGCGAGGACCTCGAGGAGTGGATGGCGGAGAGCTCCATGCTCCGCCGCACCTTCCGCAACATCGCCACCATCGCCGGCCTGATCGAGAAGCACCACCCCGGCGCGGAGAAATCCGGCCGGCAGATGAGCATGAGCGCCGACCTGATCTACGACGTGCTGCGCAAGCACGAGCCGGACCACGTGCTGCTGCGCGCGACGCGGCAGGAGGCGGCCGCGGGCCTCACCGATGTCGGGCGCATCGGGTCGCTGCTGGCGCGCGCGAAGGGCCGCATCCGGCACATGCGGCTGGACCGCGTCTCGCCCCTCGCGGTGCCGGCGCTGATCGAGCACGGCCACGAATGGGTCGCCGGTGGCGCCGAGGACGCGCTGCTCGCCGAGGCCGCCGCGCTGGTCGAGGAGGCGACGGACGGCGCGGAGATCTTCGCCGAGACGCTCGCCGCGGTCACCGAGGGCGTGCCCGTGCGCGCCGGCGTGGTGGACCGGCCGAGGCGGCGGCGCGACGATAGGTCCCGCCGGTCGCGGCTCGTGCGCTCCGCGCCGCGCAGCCTCGCCCGCCCGTGACGATGTCCACGGCCGAGGGCCTGGCCGCCCCGTCCTGCCCGCGCCGGACGGGGCGCAACGGCACGGCGGCCGGTGCATCCCGGCTGCCGCCTTTCATCCCTCCGGCGCGGTCAGGCGGCCGGCCGGATGTTCTGGTTCATGTGGAAGACGTTCTCGGGATCGTATTTCGCCTTGATCGCCTGCAGACGCCGGTAGTTCGGCCCGTAGGCGGCCGCGACCGCGTCGCCCTGTTCGTCGCCGTCGAAGTAGTTCACGTAGCGACCGCCACCCATGAAGGGCTGGAGCGCTGCAAACGACTCCCGGGCCCAGGCGATGCAGGCATCGTTGCGGCCCGGCTCCGTCCACTCCGAGAGCACGAGCATGTTGTAGCCCTCGGCGCGATGCGGGAAGGCGGTGTCGGTGACGCCGACGCGGGTGACGGCGCCGTGGAAGTGCTCGATCAGCAACTGGCCCATCGGCGTCGGGCACCGCCCGAAGCAGTCGATCATCGTCCGGATCGCGTCGTCGCTCAGGCGCGAGAGGAAGCTCGACTTCCAGTAGTTGAGCGCGCCGCGCGGGTAGCCCCCGTCCAGCATCGCGTTGAGCTGGGAATACGGCATCGGCCCGATCGCATCGAGCGCCGGCGTGCCGAATCGCTTGATCGGCTCGACCGCCTGCTCGCCTTCGGCGAGCGTCCCGCAATGGCAGAGCACCATCACCGCGAGCTTCTCGCCCGATCCGTCCATCGCGTGGACCAGGCCGCCGAACACGGTGAGCTCGTCCGGGAGCGACGCCGTGACGTCGCGGTAGTGCCGCAGCACGTCCCAGGCCGCGGCAAAGGGGTAGGCGACGATCCCGCCGGTGATCATCGGCCCGACCGCGTGCAGGCGGTACTCGAAGTTGGCCACCACGCCGAAATTGCCGCCGCCGCCGCGCAGGGCCCAGAACAGGTCGGGATTCTCGTCCTCGCTCGCGGTGACGACCGTACCATCGGCGAGGACGACCTCCGCCGACAGCAGGTTGTCGAGGGCGAGGGCGTGCTTGCCCATGAGCCAGCCAAGCCCGCCGCCGAGCGTCAGGCCCGCGATGCCCGTCGAGGAGACCACGCCGCCCGTGGTGGCGAGGCCGTGAAGCTGCGTCTCGCGGTTGAAATCGTTCCAGGTGGCGCCGCCCTGCGCCCGGGCGGTGCGCGCCTTCGCATCCACGAAGATGCCCTTCATCGACGAGAGATCGATCATCAGGCCGTCATCCACCGTGGCGCGCCCCGCCACGTTGTGGCCGCCGCCGCGGATGGCGACCTCGAGCCCCTGGGCCCGGGCCAGCCGCACCGCGTCGGCGATGTCGGCGAGGCCCCGGCAGCGCGCGATCAGCGCCGGGCGCTTGTCAACGAGGCCGTTATGCACCTGCCTGGCCTGCTCGTAGCCCGGATCGCCCGGATGCAGGATCTCTCCCGCGAAGGACCTGGCGAGTTCGGCGACCATGTCGCCGGAAGCCGGTGCCGCACTCATCGTGACCTCCCCGTTTGGTGGCCCCGGCTGGAGGCAGACGAAACCGTCAGCCGGCTGGCCCATGCTGTATCGGTTGATTTCGGCGAGGGATCGGCCACCGGGCCGCCTCCAAGCGAGGACGCGACGGCGATGGCGCGTCCGGAGCGACGGACCGGGAGCGGCGCACCGCGCGGCAATGCATGCCCGCGCTGCGACCGGCCGCGGCGTCCTTCCCCGCCGCCTCTCCCGTGTCCCTGCCATGCATGCCGGTGGCACTCCTCGCCCGCGCGCTTCGGCCGCATCGGTTCTCGGTGCTCGATCGTCGGTCCGCGACGGGGTAAAGGTCAACGCAAACCTCCGCGGAGCCGACGGGCGCGTCGCAACCTCGATCTCCTTTCAGCCACGCATCATTTCAGGAACACGGATGAGTCCCGCGCCCTTCCACCTCGCCGGCGAGCGGCTGATGCTCGATCCCTCCGGCGCGCTGTTCTGGCCCGCGCGCAGGCTGCTCGCCGTCGCCGACCTGCATCTTGAGAAGGGCAGCCACTTCGCCGCCCGAGGCGGCCGCTTCGTGCCGCCCTACGACACCCGCGAGACGCTCTCCCGCCTCGCTCCGGTGCTCCGCCGCTACCGCCCGGCGCGCGTCGTCGCGCTCGGCGACAGCTTCCACGACGCGGAGGGCCATGCGCGCCTCGCCCCGGCCGACGCCGCGCTGCTGCGGCGCCTGCTCGACGGGACCGATGTCGTGTGGGTGCTCGGCAACCACGACCCGGTCGCGCCGGACGGGCTGCCGGGACAAGCCGTCGCCGAATGGCAGGAAGGGCCGATCGCCTTCCGCCACATCGGCGGCGGCGCGACGACGCCCGAGGTCTCGGGGCATTTCCACCCCAGGGCCACCGCGCCGACGCGTTGCGGCGGCGTCACCCGCCCCTGCTTCGTCACCGACGCGCGCCGCGTGCTGCTACCCGCCTTCGGCGCCTACACGGGCGGCCTTGACGCGAGCGACCCGGCCATCGCCGCGCTGTTCCCGCGCGGCGCGCGGCTGTTCCTGCTCGGGCGCGAGCGGCTCTACAGCCTGCCCGCGCCGCCTGCCGCCGCGCGCCGCCCGGCCGTGGCGGGCGCTACGGGAACAGCACCCCGGTAATCGGCCAGATCACGCCGTTGCTGGCGAGGATCGCCGGCCCGGCCATGTGCGCCGGCGGCATCGCGTTCGCGCCGGCCGCGCCGAACCCGCCGGGCTGCAGCCCGGGCGCCGGGTTGACGATCGAGACGTCCGGGCCGCCGCTCGCCTCGATGCGCACATCGCTGCCGTTCAGCGTGCGGATGCGCTGGTCGCCCGCCGCGGGAAGCGTCGTTCCGTAGGGCACGCCTGGGATGATGTGATACTGCACCAGCGCCCCCAGCCGCACCGGGTCGGGGCTGCCGGTGGCGATGCCGCCGCCGGAGGGCTGGCCGACGAGATCCTGCAGCATCGCCGACGGAGCGCCCTGGAAGGCCGCATCGGTCGGGGCGAGGATGGTGAAGGGCCCGGCGCCGCGAAGCTGGTCCACCGTGCCGCTGAGCCTGAGCAGTTCGAGCAACCGGTTGAAGCGCCCGTCCGCCGCCAGCGTGTCGGCGATGTTGCGGCCCGCGGCACCCGGCGCCGTCGCCGCCGGCGGCGGTGGGGTGATGACCACCGTCGAGCCGGGTGGCGCCACCACGGTCTGCGCGCGCACCGCGCGCCCGCGGACCGCCAGGGCTGCGCCGCCAAGCGCCACGGCGCCCGCCGCGAAGACGCCACGCCTGTGCCAGAGTGTCATCGGGACCGATCCTTCCATTGAGCTTGCGTCCGCGCCGCGCGGGCCGATGGATCGGCCTTCAGGCGTGGTCCCCCGCGGAACGCGCCGTGCCTGGACTGGTTCTCGCCACCACCGTTCCCAAGTGGCGGCGCGCAGGTCAGTTTCTCCTGCCCGCCACGACCCCACATGATCTTCCATGCCGCACCCGATCCCCATCCCGGCCCCGATCCGGTCCCGCGAGGAGCGCCGCCCCCTGCCGGTGATCCCGGGCGCGCCGCTCACGGCGGCCCCACCTCGTACCCGGTCCGCATGCCGGACGCCCGCGGCGCCGGGAGGCCGGCAGCGGTGATGCGCCACGCCGCGGCAGGGAGTCCGCCGGCGTGATCGGGCGCCCTCCCTGGCACCGCTTCGCCGGGCTGCGCGTCGTCGGCGACGTGCATGGCGAAGCGGAGGCCTTCGCCCACGCCGTCGAGGGCGCGCGCGAGGCGGGGCTGTTCGTTCTGCAGCTCGGCGACCTGACCGATTACGGCCCTGATTCACCCGGCGTGCTGCGGCGCATGTTCGCGCTGATGGACGAGGGACGCGGCCTGTTCCTGCTCGGCAACCACGACCACAAGCTGCGCCGCGCGCTGCTCGGCGCGCCGGTGCGGGTGACGGCCGACGGACTCGGTGCCACGCTCGACCAGCTCGCTCGCGCGCCGGACGGCGAGGCGCTGCGCGCGCGCGCGGTGGAGGAGATCGCCCGCGCGCCCGCCTGGCTGCGCGACGGCGACCGGTTCTTCGTCCATGCCGGCTTCCACGACGCGATGCTGCTGCGCCCGCCCCCGCCCGATGCCGGAGAGCGCAGGCCGGAGGGCATCGTCACGCGCGCCATGTTCGGCCAGGTGACGGGCCGGACGCGCCCGGACGGCTACCCGGAGCGCGTGCACCACTGGGTGGACCGCATCCCGGCCGGGCTGACCGTCTATTGCGGCCACGACCGGCGCTCGTCGGACGGGCGGCCCTACGAGCAGATCGGCGCGCTGGGCGGCCGGGCGGTGTTCCTTGATCTCGGCGCGGGCAAGGGCGGGCACTTGGCCTGGGTGGATCTGGCTCCGCGCTAAGAGGCTGTCTCGAAACGGTTCCGGCATGATGGCTGTGGTGGGGTAGATGGCCGGGGCGGATTGTGATTCGACCGGGTTGCGACACCTTGGACGAA
>JADGHI010000486.1 GCA_019689515.1 Acetobacteraceae bacterium
ACATCCCGCCGCGCCAGGGGTGGGGGGGGCGGCTGGGCGACAGGCCCGGTTCCGCTTGGCGCCCCCGGCGCGCCGGGCTAGGAACGGACCATGCGCCTGATCGGCTTCGCCGGCTGGAGCGGGGCCGGCAAGACCACGCTCCTCACGCGACTGATCCCCCGCCTGACGGCCCGGGGCCTCACGGTCTCGACGATCAAGCACGCGCATCACCGCTTCGATGTGGACCAGCCCGGGAAGGATTCCTACGAGCACCGCGCCGCCGGCGCCTTCCAGGTGCTGGTCGGTTCGGCCCATCGCTGGGCGTTGATGACCGAGCTGCGCGGCGCGCCGGAGCCCGATCTGCGCTTCCTGCTCTCCCGCCTCTCGCCGGTGGACCTCGTGCTGGTCGAGGGCTTCAAGCGCGACCTCATTCCGAAGATCGAGGTGTACCGCGCCGCCAACGCCAAGCCCTGGCTGCACCCGGATGACCCCGCCGTGGTCGCCCTCGCCGCCGACGTCCCGCCACCGCCGGGCAGCGGGCGCGCGCTGCCCTGGATCAGGCTCGACGACGTGGAAGGCGTTGCGGAGCTCGTTCTGCGCTTCGCCGTCGGGATCGAGACGCTGTCATGGCCCAGTTGAGCGACGACTGCTTCGCCTTCTCCGGCGCGCTGATGCCGGTCGAGAAGGCGCAGGCGCTGCTTCAGGAGCGCATCGCGCCGCTCGGCGGGGAGGAGGAGATGCCGCTGCGCGCCGCGCTCGGCCGCGTGCTCGCGCGCGACCTGGTCGCCGGGGTGCCGCTGCCGCCCTTCGCCAATTCCGCGGTGGATGGCTACGCCTTCCGCCACGCCGACCTCGCCGCCGCGGGCGAGACCCGGCTTGCGGTCGTCGGCCGGGTTGCCGCCGGCCAGCCCGGCGCACCCGTGGCTTCCGGCCCGGGCGAGGCGCTCCGGGTGCTGACCGGCGCACCGATGCCGCCGGGCACCGACACCGTCGTCATGCAGGAGGATGTGCGCCTCGAGCCCGGTGCGGTCTTCGTTCCGGTGGGCCTGAAGCGCGGGGCGAATTCGCGCCCGGCGGGCGAGGACGTGGCGCAGGGTGCGGTGGCGCTGGCGGCGGGCCGGCGGCTCGGCCCGGCGGAGATCGGCCTCGCGGCTGCGCTGGGCCATGCGGCGCTGCCGGTGCGGCCACGCCTGCGCGTCGGCGTCTTCTCCACCGGGGATGAGCTGGCCGAGCCGGGAACGGCACCGCTCGGCCCCGGCAAGACCTACGACAGCAACCGCTTCACCCTGCTCGCCCTGCTCGCGCGCCTGCCGGTGGAGGCGACCGATCTCGGCATCCTGCCCGACCGGCCTGAGGCCACGGCGGCGGCGCTCGCCGAGGCGGCGCGGGCGCACGACCTGCTGCTCACCTCCGGCGGCGTCTCGACCGGCGAGGAGGACCATGTGCGCGGCGCGATCGAGCGCGTCGGCACGCTCGTCTTCTGGCGCCTTGCGATCAAGCCCGGCCGCCCGGCGGCGATGGGCGTGGTCGGCGGCACGCCAATCGTCGGGCTGCCCGGCAACCCGGTCGCTGCGGTGGTGACCTTCCTGCAGCTCGCTCGTCCGCTGGTGCTGCGCCTCGCCGGCGCGCTGCCCGAGGCCCTGCCGCGCTTCCCGGCGGAGGCGGCCTTCGCCTACCGCAAGAAGGCCGGCAGGCGGGAATATGTGCGCGTCTCGCTCGACCCGGGCGATCCGCTGCCGCTGGCCCGCAAATTCCCGCGCGAGGGGGCGGGGCTGCTGTCCTCGCTCACCGGCTCCGACGCCTTCGCGGAACTGCCGGAGGAGACGGTCGCGGTGGCGCCGGGCGACCGCCTGACGGTGCTGCCCTTCGCAGCGGTGTTCTGAGCGGCGGCGAGGCCGGTCCGTTTAGCGTGTGGCCGAAGCGGAACCGCGCAGCAGCCGCTCCGCCTCGGCGAGGTCCTCCGGCGTGTTGGCGTTGAAGAACGGGTCGTGAGGCGTGGTCGGCCATTCCGCCTCGGCGCAGCCGTGCCGCGCGGTCCAGCGGTCGATCTTGCGCTCGCCCGAGAGAAGCGCCTCGCGCAGCGCCTCGCGCAGCGCGACCGGCCACAGCCCGACCGGCGGATGCGCGAAGCCGCCCGAGCGTGCGCAGGCCAGCGGCACGCCGGCCTCCGCCCGCGCGGCATGCAGGCGCGCGACCAGGTCGAGCGGGATCAGCGGCGAATCGCCGGGCACCGACACGACCCAGGCGATGTCGCCACCCCGTCGCTCCGCCGCGAAGTCCAGCGCCGCCAGCACGCCGGCGAGCGGCCCGGGGTAGTCCGCCATCCCGTCCGGCACCACCGGCAGCCCGAAGCCCGCGAACCGTGCCGGATCGCCGTTCGCGTTGATCGCCACTGCCGCGACCTGTGGCGCGAGGCGCTCGACCACATGCGCCAGCATCGGTCGCCCCGCGAGCATCCTGAGCGGCTTGTCCCCGCCGCCCATCCGCCGCGCCAGCCCGCCCGCCAGCACCACGCCGAGCGTGTCAGCCCTCATCGCCTGCGGCCGCCGCTTCCCTGCTGTTCTTGCGCCAGTGCTTCGCGCTCTCCTCCTCGACGTAGCGGAGGTCGGCGTCGAACACGATCCGCTCCTCGCCGGCGAGCGCGACGAAGCGCTTGCCCTTGCACCGCCCGATGAGGGTCAGCCCCGCCTGGCGCGCCAGCTCCACCCCCCAGGCGGTGAAGCCGGAGCGCGAGACGAGGATCGGGATGCCCATGCGCACCGTCTTGATCACCATCTCGGAGGTGAGCCGCCCGGTGGTGTAGAAGATCTTGTCGTCCGGCGTCTCGCCATGGCGGAACATCCAGCCGGCGATCTTGTCCACCGCGTTGTGGCGGCCGACGTCCTCCATGTACACGATCGGCGCGTCGCGCACGCAGAGCGCGCATCCGTGGATCGCCCCGGCCTCCAGGTAGAGCGTCGGCAGGGTGTTGATCCGGTGCAGCAGGCGGTAGAGCCAGCTCGTGCGGAGTTCCGCGGGCGGAAGGCGCGCGCTCTCGAAGTCCTCTATCAGGTCGCCGAAGGCGGTGCCCTGGGCGCAGCCGCTGGTGAGCGTCTTCTTGCGCAGCTTCTCCTCGTAGTCGGTGCGCCGCTCGGTCCGCACCACGACCACCTGGAGGTCGTCGTCGTACTCGACCGCGGTCACCCTGTCGTCGCGCCGCAGCATCCCCTGGTTGAGCAGGTAGCCGAGCGCGAGGTCCTCCGGCCGGTCGAGGATCGTCATCATCGTGACGATCTCCTGGCCGTTGAGGTAGAGCGTGAGGGGCCGTTCCACCGTCACGCTGGTCTCGATCCGGGCCCCGGTGTGGTCGATGCCGGTGACGCGGCGGGTCAGGCGCGGATCGGCCGGGTCCGGTTGCACCCGGAGCGTTGCCGGTGCGGCGGGCTGGGAGGCCGTTTCGTCCATGGCGCCAGGGAGGGGGCGCCGCCGCGCCGCCGGCGCAAGCTGCCCGTGTAATTC